>CANLCA010000088.1 GCA_947487925.1 Verrucomicrobiales bacterium
CGGCGTCGGCCTTGGCGGGCACGGATCCTGGCAACCGCTTGTACTGGCGTATGAACCGGCAACGTCTCGAAGGGGAGGCGATCCGCGACAGCCTTCTGTTCATCAGCGGACAGTTGAACTTGCAGATGGGCGGACCTGGCGTTTATCCACCGATTCCAGAGGACATTTTTAAGGGCGCCAGCGGTTGGATCGTGAGCAAGGAACCGCGCGACCGCGTCCGCCGAAGCGTTTATATATTCGCCCGACGCAATCTAAGGTTCCCTTTCCTGGAAGTTTTTGACGCCCCCGACAACAACCTGAGCTGTCCCGGCCGCGAGCAAAGCACCACGGCGCCACAGGCGCTCACGCTGCTGAACACCGACGAAGTCATTTCGGCGGCCCTCGCCACGACTGGTCGTTTGACTCATGACACCGGCGGCAGCGACAACCCGATCGTTCCACTCTTCCGCCTTACCCTTGGCCGCCCTCCGAAAGAAAAAGAATTGGCCGCGACACGCGAGTTTCTTACCCACTCGCCTTTGAATGAATTGTGTCGTGCGCTTTTCAATTTGAACGATTTCGTGTATGTGGATTGACATGAACGCTTGCCCTGGCCCGAACGGTCCGAACACGCGAACCGCCTCGCGCCGCGCGTTCCTGCGCCGCGCCGGCGGCGGTTTTGGCTTGGTAGCACTGGCTTCCTTGCTCGATGGCGATGGGTTGCTCAGCCCGGAACTCAACGGTCAGGTCGCTGCCGAACCAGTGAACCCGCTCGGGCCCATGGCGCCGCATTTTCGGGCGAAGGCTCGGAGTGTGATTTTCCTCTTCATGTCGGGCGGCCCAAGCCATGTTGATTTGTTCGACCCGAAACCGGAACTTGTCCGGCTCGCCGGCCAGCCGATTCCTGAGTCATTCGGAACGTTCAAGACAAGGCGCGCGGTGGCGAAGAACAAGTTGCTCCCTCCTTGTCGTCCATTTGCCTCGCATGGACAATGCGGCATGGAAGTGTCCGGCTTCCTCCCTCATCTCGCCGGCTGTGTCGATGATATTTGTCTTCTGCGGGGGTGTTACGGCGACAGCGTGACGCATCCGGAATCGGTCTATTTGATGAACAGCGGTTCGATTCTCATGGGCAAACCGAGTCTCGGCGCCTGGACCGCGTATGGCCTGGGTTCGGAAAATCGGAACATGCCGTCGTTTGTGGTCATGCCTGACCCGGCCGGCTGGGTCAAGGGAGGCGCCCCCGCCTGGGGCAACGGCTTTCTGCCGGCGGCCTATCAGGGGACGATACTCCGCGGCGGGGAGTCACCGATCTTGAACCTGAACACACCGCGGAACGTAAGCCAGACGCAGCAAATGGCGACAGTGACTTTGATCAATCGGTTGAACCGTGAAAACCTGCGCGTGGGGGACGAGGACTCGGAGCTCACCGCGCGCATTGCTGCCTACGAACTGGCGTTTCGCATGCAAACGCACGCGCCGGAACTTCTGGAGATCTCACGCGAGACGGCGGCGACGCGCAAACTGTACGGCCTAGACGATTCTCTCACAGCCGACTTCGGCCTCCGTTGTTTGCTCGCGCGCCGCATGGTCGAGCGCGGGGTGCGGTTCGTGCAGCTTTACTGCGGCGATACCAACGGTTGGGATGGGCATAGCGACTTGGAAGGCAACCACGCGAAGCTCTGCGCTCAAAGCGACCGACCGGTTGCCGCACTGCTCAAGGATCTGAAATCGCGCGGCCTGCTTGACTCAACCCTGGTCATCTGGGGTGGCGAGTTTGGCCGCATGCCGATGAGCGAGGGTTCGAACGGGCGGGACCACAATCCGCACGGTTTCTGCATGTGGCTCGCTGGCGGCGGCATCCGCGGCGGCCAAGTCATCGGCTCGACCGACGACGTGGGCCTGCGCGCCGCAAGTGAAAAATCGCATGTTCGCGACACTCACGCAACGATCCTGCACCTGCTCGGCATGGACCACACCCGCCTAACATTCCGCCACAACGGCCGCGACGAACGGTTGACGGATGTCGCGGGAAGCATCATCGAGAAAGCGCTGGCCTGAGGGAGGGTGCCTCTGTCTTTCCATAAGCCAGCAACGCGGTCGGCCATGTCCGCACGATGATGAGGTCCCGAGTACCCGCAGCCCAATCCCCAGTCATCAATCTGCCGCCTTTCAGACAGGGGATACTGCTTATAGGTCAAGGGATCTTACGACTGTGAGCTGAAGACTTCGCACTGGGTATTCTTGGGATGAGGCACCTCCGCTCCGTAATCCGGGAATATGGAGCCGGATCTCGGCCCACTTTGACTTGCGTCAAGGGTCTGGCGGAAGGAAGGGCATTAGACTGCCTGCGTGCACCCATCCTTGCTGTCTCTGGTCGGCTTTCTTCTGCTGGGATTGTTTCCCGCTTGCGAGCGAACAGCCACCGCCGACCAGCCGGGCTCTCCAGGCGACACCCTAACGGAGTTGGTCGCTCCCGAGCACGGCTTGATCGAGTGGCGATTCAAGGGGCGCAAAGTGCTCGCCTACACTTTCGCCACGAACCAGTTCAAGCCTTACGTCCGCGAACTCTGCTCGCTGGCCGGCGAGAACATGCTGCGGGATGCGCCGTTTGATCACCTGCATCACCACGGGTTGATGTACGGCATCCTCATCAACGGAGTGAATTTCTGGGAGGAAACCCATCAGCCCGGCTACCAGCGGCATCTCAAGCTGCTGGCCCACGACACCCGCCACAGCGCCAGCGGTCTGCCGCAGGCGAGCTTCACTGAGCTCCTGCATTGGGTGCCGCACGAGGACCACAAGCGGCTGGACACCACGCCCGCCGCCTTCCTCGTCGAGCGCAGGACACTCACGCTGACCTTGGATGAAGCGAAAGAGGAAGTCGCGCTCGCATGGCACGCGGAGTTCGAAGTGGGCGCACGCACCAATCGTGTGACGCTGCACGGATCCGATTACAACGGTCTCGGGCTGCGACTGCCCGCCCCGTGGGACCACGTGGCGCACCACGAGAACTCGGAGCACAACCCCTACCCCGCCGGCGGCAAACCCGGCGCGGTGCCCGCCCGCTGGGGCGCCGTGTCGCACACCCTTGACGGGCGGACGATGACCGTCGCGCTTCTCGCCCGTCAGAGCGGCCAGGCGGGCACAAATTTGTTCTTCGCAATGACCGAGCCGTTCACCTATCTGGCGACCACACAAGGCCTCGACAAGGCACCGATCCAATATCGTACCGGCGATCGTTTCGCTCTAGACTTTCTCGTGCTCGTTTACCCCACGGGCCGCACCGCGGCCCAAATTGAAACGCGTTATCGGGTGTGGTCGCGCGAGCTCGACGACAAGGTAACAACAACACGAAGGTGACCTATGGGAGAAATCTATTTCGGCATCAACCTGGAATTCGTCCGCCATCACGACAAGCCCTTCGAGTGGGGCGTCGAAAAGGCAGCGCGGCTTGGCTACACACACGTCGAGCCAATGGTGCATTGGGGCCGCGAGCTATTGAGCGAGGCCGGCTACTTCCACAGCGTCTCGATGCTCGACGATCCGCTCCGCATCAGGCGCGCTTGCGACAAGTCTGGCGTGAAACTCTCCGGCCTCTCCGCTCACACGCCGCTCTGCAAGCCAGAGATCAGTGTCGAATATCTCAAGCAGGCCATTCGCTTTGCCGCCGAATGCGGAGCGCCCGTCGTGAACACCGACGAAGGCCCGAAGCCACTGTGGACCACCGAGGCCGAGGACTTTACGCTCATGCGTTACACGCTGATGGAAGCCGCGAAGGTCGCCGAACCGCGCGGCATCCTCATCGGTCTCGAACCGCACCAGCAATACAGCAAACACCCCGACGGCCTCGACCGCATATACTCGCTGGTGAAGAACCCAGCCATAGGCATCAATTTCGACACGGGCAACAGCTATCTCTGCGGCCACGATCCCTTGAAGTGGCTCGCGCGCGTCGCCGACCGGCTCGTTCATCTCCACGCGAAGGACATTTCCGACGAGCAGTCGAGCGCCGAGCGCGGCAAGGTCACCGGCACACCCGTCGGCTGTGCGTGCGGCGACGGCATCATCGACTGGCCGTCGGTCATCGAAATTTGCCGAAACGCGAAACGCGACATCGTGTTGTCCGTTGAGTGCGGAACAGTCGAGCAGGCGGAACGTTCCATCGAGCACCTGAAAAGCCTGCCATTGTGTTGTCGGTGAGCTCGTTCATGGACGCCTGAAGGTGCTGCCGCGAGACGCCGTGATGAACGCCATTCAGCCAAGCCTTCAGGTTGCTCAAGACGAGGTGGATGAGCGGCAGGGGCTTCTCGGTGATGTCAAGATCGCCGCGCTGCACACCATAGGATAGCCGGTAGCCCTCCTCCGCGAGGGGGTCGTCGACCGACCAGTCGTCAGTCGTGTTGTGCGCACCTGGCTGCGCGTCTGGACCCCGACCCATGTCTTGTTCCAGCGCTGCTACTTCGGCTTGGGGGGTGCGGTCGGTGAGGCAGCCGGGCGCGGTCGGTTTTTCGGAGCCCCAGACTTGGTCCGAAGGTCGGCAACTTCAAATCTTACCGCCTCGGCCTCCGTCTTGCGGTTGGCTTGCTCGTAGCAGAGGGCGAGATTCTCGAGGGACGCGAGTGTGTCAGGATGTCCCTCCGGGAGATGCAGGCGTTTCAGTTGTAACGCTTCCTCCTCCAGACGGATCGCCTCCCCGATCCGGCCCGCAACTTGATATGAAGTCGCCAAGGCGGTGATGGCAGCCAGCGTGTCCAAATGCGTAGGGCCCGAGATCCGGCGGCGGGATTCCAGGCAGGATTCCTCCAGCAAAATCGCGTCCTGGACTCGTTCGGCTTTGCGATAGGAATTGGCCAGCCAAGACATTGAAGCCAGAGTGTCGGGATGCTCCGGACCGAGTACTTCGCGGGAGAGCTTCAATTGTTCCTCACTCAGCTTGAGGCCTTCCTTTCTTCGGCCGGCCTTGAAATAGGAGGCTGAAAGGTTGGACATTGCCCAAAACGTCTGTGGATGCTCCGCACCCAAGACTTTTCGGCTGAGGGTCAGGACCTGCTCGCGCAAGCCAAGAGCTTCCTGGTTGAGGTTGGCAAAATCGTAGGAATTTCCCAGATCGTTCATCACCAAGAGTGCCTCGGGATGCTCCGGTCCGAGTCTCTGCCGGATGAGGGGGAGCACTTCTTCCTGCAGTTTGCGCGCCTCGGATTTGCGGTCCTGGGTTCCAGAGTAGGAATTTGCCAGGTAATACATCGCCCGAAGTGTGTCGAGATGCTGTGGCCCGCGTATCTTTCGGTTCAGACTCAACAGTTCCTCGCCCAGCGTGATGGCCTCATCCCGTCGTTCCGCAAAACAATAAGTGTCGCTCAGAGCCAAACCCGACTCGAGTGTGTTGGTATGCTCTCTACCCAACGTTGCCTGGTAATAGTGGAAGACCTTCTCTCGAAGCGCGATGGCTTCAGGATAGAATCCAAGGGCGTGGTAGGTCGCACCGAGCGTCGCTTGGAGTTGAACCCGACGCGCAGGCTCTTTTGCGAGGTTGAACTCCAACTTCTTCGCGGCAGCCGCGAGGGCATCAGCCACGGTGATCTTGCGGCCGTCACGCGTAGGGTCTGGACTTTGAAATACTTCCGTTAGGAACTGGGAGATAGCCTCAGACTCCAGGAGGCGTTGTTGGGCCACGACCTCCGCCTGAATCGCCCGCCGCGCCTCCCGATTCGCCCGAACGGCCTGCCATGAGCTGAAGACGACACCGCCACCCAAGGCGACGAGGACCATGGCCGCAGCGCTGAAGACCAGCTTGTTTCGGCGAAAGGCCTTCTGGAACCTGTAGACGGCGCTAGGCGGGCGGGCGAGGACCGGCTCGTTGTCCAGGTGCCGCTTCAAGTCGGCGGCGAGGCCGTTGGCCGTGTCGTAGCGCCGCCGCCGATCCTTCTCCAGGCACTTCATCACGATCCAATCGAGATCGCCCTTGAGTTGGTGCTGCAGCTTCGACGCGTCTGCGGAGCGGCGCTTGGCCGTGGTCGTAAGCTCCTCGGCTCCGAGCGTGACCAAGCGCGTGCTGGGTCGCACCGGCTCCTTGTCCCGGATCGTCTTCCGCATCGTGTCGATGCCAGAGGCCATGAGTTCCTTGGCATCAAACGGCGTGCTGCCGACCAACAATTCGTAGAGCAACACGCCCAGGCTGTAGATGTCCGAGCGCGTGTCAATGTCCCCCGAAACGTCGGGACTCATCCCCGCCTGCTCCGGACTCATGTAGGCCGGTGTGCCGATGAACTGCTCGAACGCGGTGAAGACCGTCTTATCCGTAAGCGGTTGCTGGTTGGTCGCCTTGGCGATACCAAAATCAATCACCTTGGGCACTCCCGAAGAGTCGGGATCGTGCAGCGTCACGAGAATGTTCGACGGCTTGATATCACGGTGGATGATCCCCTTCTGGTGTGCGTGCTGGATGGCCTGGCAAACCTTGATAAACAGATCGAGCCGTTCTTTGGTGGTGAGATTGGCCTGGTCGCAATAATCGGTGATCCGGATGCCGCGCACCAACTCCATCACGAAATAGGGCCGGCCTTCGGCAATTTGATATTTCAAATCTGAGACTTGAGATCCAGGGCCACCGGCTGGACCGGTCGCCCCGGCGTCGAGCACTTTGGCGATGTTCGGATGGTCCATCATCGCCAGCGCCTGCCGCTCCGCCTCGAACCGCGCGACCACCTGCTTGGTGTCCATGCCCAGCTTGATGACCTTCAGGGCGACCCGGCGGCGCACCGGTTCCGTCTGCTCCGCGACATAGACCACGCCGCACCCGCCTTCGCCCAACCGCTCCAGCAGCTTGTAGCGCCCGACCGTCTGGCCCACAGCTTGGTCGGGCGCATCGGCGAGATCCAACTTGATGGTAGGGCGCGAGGATTCAGACTGCGTGCACAGCAGTGTCTCGGCTTGATCGTGGGCAGCCAGAAGCGCTTCGAGTCGATGGCGGAGGGATTGGTCCGCATGGCAAACCGTCCGAAGAAACGACTCCCGTTCACCCAGAGGTTGTTTCACGGCCAGCGCGAATAGGGCGGCTTCCTGATCTTGCGAGGATGGCATGGGAACCTAGCTATGAATCATCGTCTAATAAATACCTATTGGTTGGACCAAGCTGCGAGGCGCGGCGGGAGGATGGTTCGCAACATCTCGGCATCATCCCGTGCTCGCGCCTTGCTGCTCCACCCGTGGCGCTCACAGGCCTCTGTGGCCTATCTCACACAGCCCTTAGGCACCCGAGAGATTTTCGAGAGAATGGGTCACCGCATCGATGTCCGTCGCGCCCACGACTCTTTGACGGAATATTGGCAGGTGTGAAGAATATCGTTCAAGCCGCTCTCACGACGATCCTAGATCCCTCCACCTCGACCACTTTGACCGTGACACCGCGCTCGATGAACTCGCCTTGGGTGATGACGTCCACCCTCTGACCATGGATGGTGGCCATGCCAGAGGGACGCAGAGGCGACAGGGTCACTCCGGTCCCATTTAGGAGTTCGGGTCTGGCAACATCCAATTCTCCCACGGTGCCTTGGGAGATGAATTGTTTGGCGACGCGGCTTCCGGGGAAAAATGTAAACCAGCACCAGGTGCCAACCAGCAGCCCCAAGATCACCACCGCAAGAATCATGTGGCCTGTCTGAACGTCAAAATCCTGGTAGCCAAGGATCACCGCTGCCATGAGGCAAACGAAACCCATAATGCCGGCAACGAAGCCAGGCAGCAGGGTTTCCAGAAAAAGCAGAGCCGCCCCCACAACCAACAAAGTGAAAATCAATGCCATGTTTTACGGGGTACGTTCAATCATCCATTCGTCACAGTTCCGAACTTTTCGGCGGAGCAAAAATCAATGAGGCAACGAAAGCCTGGCGCACGCTCTGGGGATTGCGCCACCGTGAGGCGGTTCGCCTACCTGATCTTGAGCGTGAGGGGCGCACATGCCCGTGTCCCAAAACCGGGGCCGCCTGCCCACCCTGTGCCTTCCATGGTTCCGCGGGACGGACCGTTTCTCCTTGATAGTTGCTGACCGCGAGCGTCCCGGAGCCCGGTTGCGTCACCACGATGGGCGGTGGAAGAAATATCTGCTCAGGTTGGCTGTCCAACGCCATTGAATCATCCTCCCGCCATGATGTTCCGGATGAAGGCTCGGATGTGGCTGTGCGGGGAAGAGTGGTTCGGTCTGGCTCAGGTGGTCCTTCCTTGGAAAGCTGCCGCAAAAGCTCGTCGAGATTAAACTCGGCGGGTTTCGCGGGTGCCGACGTCGGTCCAGGACTCGTGGGAGGTTGCCTTCCCTGTGAGTCCTGCCGCCGTTTTGACAACCAGTCAGCCAGTGCACTGACAATGACCAGCAGCGCGATTATCCAGGGATTATCGAACAATCCCGCCGCGAAAATAGAGTCTGTTATCACACCTCATCAGTCTCAAGTTTTCGAGCCCTGCCCGCCGGATGAAGGAGCATCGGAGCCTTCGCTTCCTATGTTTTCACGCATGTTCGTATCGGCCTGAAGATTCTTGATGCGGTAGTAATCCATCACACCCAAGTGGCCTTTCTGAAAAGCTTGAGCGATCGCAATGGGGATCTGCGCCTCCGCTTCGACGACGCGCGCACGCATTTCTGAAACGCGTGCCACCATTTCCTGTTCGGTCGCGACGGCCGCCGCACGGCGGACTTCCGCTTGGGCTTGCGCGATGAGCTTGTTCGCTTCCGCCTGCTCCGCTTGAAGCTTCGCGCCAACGTTCCCACCCACATCCACGTCGGCGATGTCGATGGAGAGGATTTCGAACGCGGTGTTGCTGTCGAGTGCTGTACCCAAAACGGTTTTGGAAATACGATCAGGATTTTCCAGCAC
>CANLCA010000089.1 GCA_947487925.1 Verrucomicrobiales bacterium
ACCCCACGTGGAACGTTGGATGTGAAACGAGGGTAGTTCGTCGCTAGTTCACACGAAGGACAACGACCGCAGCATACGATCGGTCTGCGCTCTTCCAGGGATTGATTCTTGAGCGCCAGATTTTAGCGTCGCGATGGCTGCGGCGCAATTGGCGGCGCGCACGGCTTTGATGAGATCGTCGCCTCCAGCCAACCTTGCCGCCAGGGTCCCCGCGAAGGCGTCTCCAGCCCCAACCGTATCCACGGGACTTATCTTCAGCACCGGGACTTCAATAAATGTCGATGCCGTTAAAACGAGCGTGGGAGAGTCGCCATGGGTCATCACCAGCGAGTCGATGTTGTGGCGGATGAGGCGTCGCCGGTTAGCCTGAAGCCGTTGCTTTACCCGATCGGCAGCCACGCCAAGGATTTGCCGGGTTTCATGCTCATTCGCGACCACCACATTCAAATGGCGTGTTCCCCATGGGAAAAGGTGAGGCGAGGGTGAAGGGTTGAACACGACGCGCACTTGGGCGGTGTTGGCGATGCGCATGGCTTCCAGAACAGAGGGCA
The DNA here is from genome assembly GCA_947487925.1 of Verrucomicrobiales bacterium. Lineage (GTDB taxonomy): Bacteria > Verrucomicrobiota > Verrucomicrobiia > Limisphaerales > F1-80-MAGS106 > F1-80-MAGS106. Next base: position 552 of record CANLCA010000089.1, read on the forward strand.
GCGGGACCTCCAACTGCGCGAGCAAGGCGTCCGCCGCGCGGATCGCTACGGCTTCAGCGCGCACCATGGCCGTGGAAAGCCTTCCGTTGGCTCCGGGCACGACGACGATTTGGTTTTCACCGCCTTCCTCCACCGTGATGAAGGCCATCCCCGAGGGCTGGCCTTTGAGAACGCCAATTCCTCGCAAGCTCAACCCGTGCGATTTCCAGTAACGCCTGTAAGATCTGCCCTCGTCATCGTCGCCTACACAACCGACCATGCGGACTCGCGCGCCCTGGCGCGCGGCCGCGAGAGCCTGGTTGGCGCCCTTGCCCCCAAACCGCCGCGCGAGAGATGTTGCGGAAACTGTCTGGCCGGGCTTTGGAAGGGAGGCTACGCGCGAGAAGATGTCCACATTGAGCGAACCAACCACAACAACGAGTGGAGCCGAACTGTTGCTGGAACGAGTCATGGAAACTGATTTTCGAACCGCGGAAAGGAAGCGAAATGGGGCCGAACAACAAGTGAACCTTAATCCTGCGGTTCATCTCATAGAAAAGAACACAAATAACTCATAGGTAAGGAGTTGCGAAAGAATGTTATTCCTCAAGATATTACCGGACAGAGGAGGATCGGCCCTCTTCCAGAACCCCACAAGTTCTTGCCATTGTGTTCTCTGTGTTCTTTGCGATTAATTCCATTGCCGTTTCCAAGTTGAATCCTTTGTTCTTTCGGTCCGTTTTCGGTCCCATATAGCGGTTGTCCTGTCCGGTTTCACTCCGCAGTCTCAGCCCAGGATCGGCCAGATGGGCTCGGCATTTTTTTCAACCAGGCGCACTGGGCGTCCGTCGATTTCAATCTCCATTTTCTCCTGGTTCAGGCCGAGTTGCTGAAGAATCGTCGACTGCAAATCACTGATGTAATGGCGGCCTTCCACGGCACGGTAGCCGACGTCGTCGGTGCTTCCGTGCACGGTGCCTCCCTTGACGCCAGCACCTGCTAGCCACGACGTGAATCCTTTCGGATTATGATCCCGTCCGGTGGTGTTTTGCGACCACGGAGTTCGACCAAACTCGCTGGTCCAGACGATCAAAGTGCTTTCGAGCAATCCGCGCTGCTTCAAGTCACGGATCAGCCCGGCGATGGGCAAGTCCGTTTGGCGGCATAAGGGGGCGTGACTTTCCATATCGTCGTGGGCATCCCAGGCGCCGTTGCCCCCGCCCGCATGGCAGATCTGGATGCACCGCACGCCCCGCTCCACGAGACGTCGCGCCAACAGGAGTTGTTTGCCAAAGTTGTCGGTTTCAGTCCTGCCAACGCCATAGAGCGCTTTGACGGAGTCTGGTTCGGATGAGAAATCGACGACTTCAGGCGCCGAAAGTTGCATGCGAGCGGCGAGTTCGTAAGCCTGGGTGCGCGCGGCGATGGCGCTGTGCACCTCATAGTCCTCGCGGAAGCTCTTGTTCAAGGCCTCTAGGGTCTGCATCTGCGCCTCACGCTCGCGACTGGACGTGGATTTCGGGGGGCGCAGATTCTTGATGGGAACATCCCCTTGCTGGAAAGGGGTGGCTGAGACCGAGGCGCCGAGGTAACCACCGCTCAACTGGACGGGCGAGGAAGGGCGCCCGATGTTGACAAAGGCTGGCAGATTCCTGTTGGCGGATCCCAGGGCGTAGGTCACCCAACTCCCGAGGCAGGGGTGCTCCAACAACCGGTCCCGATGACCTGTAGCCATTTCAATCACGGCCGGGAAATGGTTGGTCTCACGGCAGTGCATCGACCGCACAACCGCGATGTCATCGATGACGCTTCCGACATGGGGGAACCAGTCTGAAACAGGGATTCCTGAACGCCCATAGCGCGTGAACGTGCGGTGGCATGGGATCACCGGACGCTTCATTTCCGCCATGTTATCGCCAAATCCCACAGCGTCGATCATGGTTCCGGCCCATTTTTTGTCCTTGGGATCGAACGTGTCAATCTGGCTGACGCCGCCGCACATGTAGAGGAGGATCACCGACTTTGCACGAGCGGTGAAATGCGGGGAAAGGGCAGCCTCTTGATGGCGCAGTTTTCCTTCCTCCGCCCACAACGCCCCCATGGCGGTGCCGAAGAAACCGACCCCCGCCTGGAAAAGAAACTTTCGGCGGGCAATACGGCCGCAAGGATAGATCAGTTTCTCGTTCATTCCTCAACGTAAATACAAGAATTCGTCCGTGTTCAGAAGCATCCAGGCAAACCCCTTGACTCGCTCAGGGTCTCCCTGCAAGAAGTTCAGAGTGGACACGCGTTCCTGGGGATTTGGAGGGCGCCCGAGGGCCGACGTGAACCCGATATCAACGAGGTTGTTTAAGTTTCCGACAGCCTGTGTTTTGAGGCGCTCCGCGAATTTGGAGGAGGTGACTTCGATCAATTCACTGTTCATGAGAAACAGGGCTTGCGGAGCCGTGACGGTTTGGGTGCGTCGCGGACAGGCGACCCGTCCATCATCGGCATCGAACGTTTGTAGGAAATCCGGCATGACGTCTGCGAAGGAGCGGTATCCACGAGCCATGAACATCGTTCTGCGCGCCGGCATGTCGGTGCTTTTGCCGTCTTCAAACGATTTTCCTCCGACCGCGAGATCCAACGAACCCGAAACAAAGAGAGCCGCGTCCCGGACGGGTTCGGCTTCAAGCCTTTTCAACGGGAAAAACCAAAGGCATTGGTTTTGGGGATCTACTTGATGGTTCGAGGCAAGCAGGGCCTTTGGGCCTGTGGAAGCGCGGCGATAGGTCTCCGATGTCACAATGACCCGGTGCAACCAGCGCATGCTGTAACGGTTCTTGATGAACTCGGAGGCCAGCCAGTCCAGAAGCAACGGGTGGACGGGCTTGCCTCCCAGCGCGCCAAAATCGCTTGTGGCCTCGTGCAAACCCGCCGCGAAGTGCCATTGCCAGATTCGGTTGACCGCAACACGGGCGAAGAGCGGATTCTCCGCCGATGTCAGCCAGTCCGCAAAGGTTTCTCGCCGACCCGCGCGAAAGTCCAGGTCTTTTGGAGCGAGCGGAAATCCGGGTCGAACTTCACGGTTGAGCATCGGACGGGTTGGATCGCCCGTCGTGAGGATGTAGCTTTTCTCCGCCGCCCGTTTTGCATCTTCCTCAACGGTCCAGAAAACGGGGAGAGAATCCGGCGGTTTCAACGCCTCGATTTCCTTCAGATAAGCCTCGTATTGTTTGATCTCCGAGGGCGGCATGATCGCCTTCACTTTGATGGGGTCGATGCGGAGGATGGGATGGTAATCGTCCGAAATCTTCTGTTCCGCAGCGCTACGCTCTTTTTCGGGCTTTCGGATCGCCTCCTGGGCTTCCTTCGGCAGTGCGCTCAATCGTTCCTCATAAAGTCGGCGGTGGTAAGGATCGATGAACCCTCTCATCGCCTCGACCAAAACCTTGAGTCGAGATTCATGATCGTCCACAGACCGTCCTTGAGCGAAGACCTGAGCTGGGGTTGCGAGTTCGACGGGTCGTAAAACGAGGGGATCAAAAAGGGCTTTCATCGAATAAAACTCGGCCTGGCTGATGGGATCATAAAAGTGGTCATGGCATTTCGCGCAACCGAGGGTCAGGCCCAGGAAGGCGCTGGAAATCGTTTCCACGGCGGAAATTGCGAGCTGTTGGTCTGTGTTCTCCCTCATGGCGGCTCCCCGAGAGAGGAAGCCCAGGGCGAACAAATCCTCCGGCCTAGGTTCCACAGGCGTGAGATGTCCAGCCGCAGAGATGATTCGCCGCTGGGCGGCGCGATTCCCGCAAATCTGTGCCCGCACGAACTCGTCGAACGGGAGGTCCCGATTGAGGGCTGTGATCACCCAGTCTCGCCAAAAATGGATGCCGGGCGCGGCGGGCATGTTTTCATCGAGATCTGCATAGCGCAGGATATCGAGCCAATGGCGGCCGTAACGGACGCCGTGCTGGTCGCTGGCTAGAAGACGATCGGCTACCTTCTGATAGGCGCCGCTCGAATCGTCCTGCAAGAAAGCCTCTTGTTCCTGGGGCGTTGGGGGCAACCCGACGAGATCATAGGAAACTCGCCTCAGCCACGTGCGCTTGTCGGTAAGATCCAGGAGGGTGACTCCTCGATCTTTTGCTGCCTTGGCAATAAAGGCGTCGATCGGGTTCCCGGAGTTGCTGACTCCTGGGGGGATGCTGGGATTTGAGCGAGGTTTGAGTGACCAAAGGTTCTCCTTGCTGATGACGTCTCTGGCGGATGCGAGCTGTGAAATGAACAACAATGCCATCAGTGCCACCGACAGGCGGCTCAAGAATCTGAACGAACAAAACACAACGAGAACGAGGGCCGGCCTCTTTCGGCCATCGGGGAGTTTCGCAGCTTGGGAACAGGAACGCATGAGATCTTTGTTCGACGAGAGCATAAGTCTTGATTTGCCGCAAGAAGCAGTTGGAAGAACGGAACCATTTTCGGGGAAAAATCGATTTTGTTCCACGCACCGGGCAGGATTCCGCGAGGATCAGAGCTATTTCGGGCCGCCAAATTGTTTCCAGTAACGTGTTTTGAAAGGATTTGTTTTGGGTCCAGTCACGTTTTCGTTCACCAGCATGGGCTGCACATCTCTCCACCACTCATCGTATTGGGTCCGGAGGCGGGTGACGACTTCCGGATGGTCCTGGATCACATTCTTAGTCTCACCCGGATCTTCGGACAAATTGTAAAGCTCGCCGTTGTTCACAAGGGTGAAATGTTGGTTGCGGAGGGACATGTTGGCGTATTTTGCCGCGTCGATCTTTCCCTTTGGCCAACGTCCCACATGGGTGACGAGCACCCGGTCTGGCCAGGTTGAGTGCGCGTCCGGATTTTTCAGCAAAGGCAGCAGACTGCGCCCTTCGATTTGATCCTTCAACTGTCTGTGGACTTTGACGCCCAGGATCTCGAGAAGGGTGGGCAAAACATCGACGTGAGCCGCGAGTGCCGGACAGTCCAACCCGCCTTTAAACCCTGCTGGCCATCGCCAGAAAGAGGGTACCCGGGTGGCTCCCTGATAGGGGCTTGCCTTGCCACCACGCATTCCCGCGTTGAAGAGACGAGTGCCTACAGTGCCTCCGTTGTCGGTTAGAAAAATGAGCAACGTGTTTTCCTCGAGCCCCCACTCTTTGAGCTTTTTGAGCAAACGGCCCATGTTGTCATCGATGTTTTCGATCATCCCGAAAAATTTCGCCGCATCATCAGGCACCTTGCCTTGATACCGTTTGAAATAGTCTTCCGGGCATTGGAGCGGGGCGTGGGCAGCGTTGAGCATGATGGAGGCGAAGAAGGGCGCGCTCCCTTGGCGTTTGGAATCGATCCACGACACCGCTTCTTGGAAGAAGAGATCGGTGCAGTAGCCCTGGGTTTTTACGAATTTGCCATTGTGCAGGATGGCCGGATTGAAGTAGGTGTTCCCAGGGGCATCCCCACAGCTGCCAGGGTAGGTTTGCCCGATCCCTCCCCCGCCGTGGATGAAGACCTCATCGAAGCCGCGTTTGTTGGGTTGGTAGGCCGGTTCGTCCCCTAGATGCCATTTCCCGAAGATCCCGGTTCGATAACCTTGACGCTTGAGTGCTTGGGCCATCGTGGTGGCCTTCAAGGTCAACCGCTCTCGCTCAAAGATGGTGTGGGTGACACCGTTCTTGAATTCATGCCGTCCGGTCATCAGCGCAGCGCGGGTTGGAGAGCAAGTGGGGCTGACATGAAAATCTGTGAAACGCACGCTCTCTCTCCACAGGGAATCGATGACAGGCGTGTTGATGACCGGGTTCCCATGGCAGGAAAAATCGCCATAGCCCACGTCATCGGGCATGACAACCACGATGTTTGGATGAGCCGGCGGAGCCGCACTGGCCGGTGCGTGAATTGTCGCAACGCAGAGGATGGAACATAGCAGAGACGTTCGAAGAAAGGACGTCATTCGCGCGGGTGAGCAGATGCTGAGCTGGCTGGGTAGAACGCCCAGAAGGCCTGAGCCCAAACCGTTTGCCGCCCAAAAGAAAACATTTGCTGGGTTCATCATGCCACTCTGCGCGCTGAGGGCGAAGAATGCGACACCGTAATGGTGAGTTGATGTGCTGTCATTGCTGGGACGGGACTGGCTCATGGAGAAACTTCCCATAGCTTCTCCAAGGAAGCGGTCTTCCAAACAGTCCTCTGCGGATTCCCCAGCTCTCGTTCAGAGTTCCTCTCTCTGGAGCTCTTCACCGCGTGGATGGAGTGATTCAACGGTCATTTTTCAATCAGCGGAGATGTTCCATCGCAAGGGGTCTCGCGACTTCCTTGGAGTCGAGGAGTGGTTTCAGATTTGGCCAGTTCGACGCCGCGTTCGATGAGCACGACGAACTCGCCTTTTGGGGGGTGCTTTTTGAAATGGGCTATCAACGACCGTGGCGTGTCGCGCAGGAATTCTTCAAACTTCTTTGTCAGCTCCCTGGCGACAACGATCCTTCGGTTTGGAAACACGGCGTCGAGTTCTCCCATGAGCTTCTCCACCCTGTAGGGGCTCTCATACAAGGCGAGCGTGCCTGGAAGGGTCGCAAGCTCTCGTAAGCGGCGCAGGCGTTGTCCGCTTTTATGAGGCAGGAAGCCAGCGAAGTGGAACTCGTCGGTGTCCAGACCGCTGGCGGTCAACGCGGCGAGCAGCGCACAGGGACCGGGGACGGGCTCGACCCTGAATCCCGCCTTGACAGCCGCTTTGACGACGCGTTCTCCAGGATCGCTGATTCCCGGCGTTCCCGCATCCGTTACCAGGGCGATTGAAGCTCCAGTTCCCAGCTCGGACAGGAGGCGTTCGGATCGTTTTGTTTCGTTGAAATGATGGCAACTGATGAGCGGCTTAGAGATTTCGAAGTGACGCAATAGAAGCCCCGTGTGTCGAGTGTCCTCGGCCGCTACTAGGGAACAATCCCTCAGGACACGTAAGGCTCTCAGGGTGATGTCCTCCAGATTGCCGATTGGTGTCGCCACCAGATAAAGGGTGGATGGGGTCAATGCCTTCGCTGTCATGGATCCAGATCATTCTTGGAATTTCGTTGCGGTGAAAGAGGTAACTTTCCATGCTCTCGTCCCAGTCCGGCCCCGGAACGGCCGATGACCGAAGAACAAACCGAGGTGTGGATCCAAGCACGCGGGACTGACTTTTCCCTGAAACGACATGATCAACGAGCGACCGAGACATTTTGCGAGCGATAATTATTCCGGGATTTGCCCGGAAGTCTGGGAGGCCCTGTCGAAGTCCAACGAGGGTCATGTTCCCAGCTATGGTGATGACCATTGGACAGAGCGGGCTTCGAATAGGATCCGCGAGGTTTTTGAACGGGAATGTGAGGTGTTTTTCGTGTTCAACGGCACCGCCGCAAACTCCCTTTCACTCGCTTCGCTATGCCAATCCTACCACAGCATTTTGTGTCATCAATCCGCCCATGTGGAAACGGACGAATGCGGGGCGCCTGAGTTCTTTTCGAACGGGACCAAACTATTGCTCCTGTCGGGCGCGGACGGCAAAATTGACCCGGCTTCCATCGAACCTATGGTCAAGCGTCGTCTGGACATTCATTATCCTAAGCCAAAAGTTGTCAGCGTGACCCAGGCGACCGAGGTTGGGACCGTGTACACGCCGACGGAACTCGGGGCCATCGGGGAAGTGGCAAGGAGACTTGGGTTGAGTCTGCACATGGATGGGGCGCGATTCGCGAATGCGGTGTCCTCGCTAGGGGTCAGTCCGCGGCAGATCACCTGGGAGGTCGGGGTCGATGTCCTGTGCTTTGGCGGGACAAAGAACGGAGCTCCTGTCGGTGACGCCGTGGTGTTTTTCAACAAGGAACTGGCGTTCGAATTCGATTACCGTTGCAAACAGGCGGGGCAGCTAGCTTCCAAGATGCGGTTTTTGGCGGCGCCTTGGGTTGGCATGTTGGAAGGGGGAGCCTGGTTGAAGAGGGCAGCCCACGCGAACGCAATGGCCGCCCTTTTGCAATCGAAGGTTGAGACTATCCCCGGGGTTCGACTCCTCTTCCCGCGTGAGGCAAATTCCATTTTTCTGGAGCTTCCCAAGGACGTTATCGCAGCGCTGCATGGACGGGGCTGGCGCTTCTACACATTTATCGGGGAGGGAGGGTGCCGTTTCATGGGAACCTGGGACACTCAGGAATCGGATGTGGAAGCCCTCGCTTCGGATCTTAGAGAATTGATGCTGGCGAGGGGATGACCCAACACCTCGGAGGGAGCTTGGCTACAGGTTGGAGACGGCGCACAG
>CANLCA010000090.1 GCA_947487925.1 Verrucomicrobiales bacterium
GACCCGCCGTGGCAGTCGGCGTGTCGTTCCGAGCTTCCACATCTGTGATGATAGCCGCGATGGTCGACTGCAGGTCACCGTCCGAGTCTTGGAAAACCTCGGCAACGCGCTGGACATAGCCCAACGAGGGATTGCTCATCACGAGACTTCGAATCAGGCGCGTCGCGATGAACGGCGCGGTATTCGGATGATTCATGAGGATGTCGAGCACGCTTTCGAGATCGGCCTCGACCGACTGGCCGGCGGGGATTGTCGTGCCGAGAACAGTCTTGGCGTTGAAATCGTGGTTTTGGGGATGGGCCACCAGGGGCGCGCCGAACCATTCGTAGGCGTATCCGCCGGGCGGCTGGGCATAGACCCAACCGGTGAGCGCGAGTGCGAGTTGGGCGACGTCGGCCTGCGTGTAGGTCGGGATGGGTGCACCGTTCGCGTCCTCCTGCTGCCCGCCGTTGGGTTGGAGTTGCCAGAGGCCGATGGTGAAAAGTTGCATCAACTCGCGAGCGTAGTTTTCGTTTGCCCCACCGCCGTTCATTGGTTTTGTGGAATTGGCCAGGTCAAGGTACTTACCCATCGAAGAACTCTTGGTGACGTCGCGCAAAAGATCTCGATAGTTCCCAAAGGCTTGCTGGCTCAGGATGTTCAGCCATGGAAGCATCGCATCCGCGTAAATATTTTTGTTGGCCGACACGACGATGATCTGACTCAGCGCATGGATAACACGCTGGCGCAACTGGTCCGGCGCGGTTGTGAAACTCGCAAGCTGCCATTGCTGGAGGGTGTTCACGGAGTTGTCCCCTGGCACAGGGATGGGCGTGGCCGGAAGCGCAAACTGCTGCCCGAGGTAGTCGTTCAACCCGAGTTGCTGGATCGTGGCGATCAGAGCGTCAGTGGGGCCAAAAGTGGTTTGCTCCGCGATCCGCGCCGCTGCGAGTAGCGCCGTGTAATCGGGCGGCGGCGTCACCGTCACGATGCCGTCGCTGGTCGAGTTCACATCGACAACCGACGTGGCGCGGACCGTCACGGTGGGCGAGGCCGGCATCGTGGCGGGCGTGATATAAAGTCCCGCACTGTTGATGGTGCCGTTGGCCGAACCGCCGATCACCGACCAAATGACCGCGGTGTTGGCAGTGCCCGCGACGCCGGCGTAAAACTGTTTTGCACCTCCAAGTTGGACGGTGGCAGTAGCTGGTGCGACGGTCACAACGACCGGCGGCGATACCAGGGTGATGGTCGCGTTGGCGGACACTAGCGCGTTCGCGGAAGATGTGGCTCGCAATGTCACGGTGCTCGGATTTGGCAGCACCAAGGGGGTGGAATAAACCCCGCCAGCACTCACCGTTCCGTTGGCTGAACCACCGACAACCGACCAGGTGACAGCAGTGTTCAGGCTGCCCGAAACGGTCGCCGTGAAGCTCTGAGAATTGCCCAGTTGCACCGAGGCGACGCTCGGCGAAACGGACACCGTGATGGTCGAAGCACTGACCTTGGCAGAGACCGAGTTGCCCGTGACGGCTCCCGGCCCCGGGAGGCGCACGGCAAATTTGATAGTTCCGGTCACCGCGGCGTTCCCGTTGGCCTTGAGTGATGTGGACGAAACATAGATCGTGGGGAGGTCGACGCCATTGGCCTGCACCACCGCGTCAGGGGTGAAGTTGGCACCGTTCATACTGACCTGATAGTTGGCGATCAGGAGAGATGACGGCGATACCGACCAAAGCCAGGGATACTTCCGGATGATTGTTAACTGGGTGGCAGCGAACGCGGAAGGGTAGGCCGTGCTCTGAGCTCTGACGGTGAGAACGCTATTCACCGGGGCTTGGGCCGGGGCTTGATATAAGCCGCTGGCGCTGATGGTGCCGAAAGTGGCGTTGCCGCCGGGCACATCGTTTACCAGCCATAGAATCGTATTGGGTGAGAGCGGAACGTAAGCACCGAACTGCTTCGTGCCGCCGATTTCGACATTGTTGTTCTGAGGCCAGAGGTCCATCCCGCCCGAGGACTGCGCCAATAGGCGAGTGGGCAATGTCGTCAGTGCCACCACGATGAGTCCGCAAAGGACGGTTTTGAATCGAGCGAGTGTCCGCGTCGGAGCCTTGTGCTTGCTTTGTTTCATGATCTGAATGGTTGGTTGGGGTTCACTCTCGATGAATGGGATTATCGGATTGACTGATACCACGTGCCGATTCTGAAGTTGCCGGTTTCGTAGTGTTTGGGGAAAAGCAGGAGGTTGAATTCCTCCGGGACAGCCACTTGCCGAAAGCCTGCGACAGAGGGCGAGTTACGGCCACTGTTTCGATCGCAGGTTGTGTTGTCATCACTCCAATTGTTTACACCCCTTTGTTGTTTCCGAACATAGGCCGGAGGGCCTAGGACATCAGGCTGGTGAACTCGACCTGCCGCTGCACCAGAGAGCTTGGTAAACCTCGAAAGTCCTCGGAATTGGGAATGTTTTCGCAGGGGCAGACCCAGCAATAGGTCGAAAGCCCTATGGACTTTGGCGATTCGGCTATTTCCATTTGTGAGTCTTGTGGCCATCCTCGTCGAAGTGAGAACTACATCCTCCATCTCCCGCTGGCGCTGCCTCGCCTCTCTTGAGCGTTGGAGCGTGCTCCCCGGGGCTGCATGGCAGGCGCTCATCGCGGTCTTTCTCTCGAGTGGGTGCTTCAGCGCGGCTGGCGCCGAGGGTGCTGTCTCTTCGACCGTGCGCGAATTGACGACGATTGAGCAGGTGGTGAAAATCGGAACGAACCTCCTCGCGGCGAGTTCGGTGACGGCGCGGGTGCAGGGGATTGTCATCTTTGTTTCGCCAAGGGCTCGCCGACTCTATTTGCAGCAGGGGGAATTCGGCTTGCAGGCCAATCTGTCCACAGTCGTCACCGGCTTCCGCGTCGGGCACCGCGTCGAACTCACGGGCAAGGTCGAGGAATCGATGCCCACGCCGCGGTTGGTCAATACCACGGCGACAATTTTGGGCGAAGAACCATTGCCGGAACCGTTGCCGTCTTCGGCGCACCGTTTTGCCCTGGGCCACGATTTCATGCGCCTCGTGAAATTGCGAGGCGTTGTTCGCGACATGCGTTCTGAGCGTGATGCGATGCTGCTGCTGCTGACGGCGGAAGGGCTACCCTTCGAGTTTTCAGTTCAATCCGCTCCTGGCCCATTGCCTGGCGACTGGTTGGATGCGGAACTGGAAGCGGTCGGATTCGCAGTGCCGTCCTACACGACGGAGGGGCGGCTCAGTGGTTTTCGTGTTCACTCGGCGAGCACAAACGTTTTCCGAATTATCCGTGCGGGGAGTTCCAATGTGTTCGGCCGTCCGGTGCTCTCCATCGCCGAGGCGGCCCGGAAGCCGTTCGCCTGGCAGCCTCGCTACAAAGTCAGCGGCACCGTCACGCTCCATCGAGGCCCGGACCTCTACATTGATGATGGCACTGGCGCGATGCACATCAGCCCCATCCGCCTCCTAGCCAAGCCGGCGCAGGGCGAATCGCTACCACACGAACCGCAGACCCCGCTCCGCCCTGGGGAGAGAGTCGAGGTCATCGGAGTGCGGCAGAATTGGTTTTTCCTGGCGCCGATGCTTCTCCACGCGGAATTCCGTCGAACTGGTACCGCTCCCCTGGTAGTTCCCGTGCCCGTCACGTCCGCTGATCTCAAGGCAGGCCGTCACGCTGGAAAGCTGGTGTCGGTCGAGGCAAGACTGCTCAACCAGCGTACCTGGGGCGAGCGCAGCACCCAGCGGCACCTGATGATGCTGCAGGCAGGCGAAGAGATCTTCCAAGCCACATGGTCGGGGGATCAGCCTGCAAAGTGGGATTTCAAACTAGACTCGTTTGTGCGACTCACCGGCATTAACGAAGCCCAGAGTGGACAGATCAAGGACCGTATCACTTTCGAATTGCGCCTTCGTGGGCCGGAGGATGTCACGCCGATTCCGTCGCCTCCATTCTGGACACGCTCCGCGCTTGTCAAACCTCTGCTCGCAGGACTGAGCGTCGCCATCCTCGCCGCCGCATGGATTCTGGTGCAACGACGCCAAATGAGGCGCTTGCTCGCCTCCAAGGAGCGTTTCCGCGCGCTGATTGACAATTCCTTCGATGTCACCATGGTCCTCACCTCCGCAGGTGTCGTGAAGTATCTCTCCCCATCCGGCGTACGCCTGTTCGGGGAAATTACGGCGCCTATGACGAACAAGGGTGTCGCCAGTGTAGTGCACCCGGAGGACTTGCCTTTGATCCTAGAAGCGCACCAAGAGGTGCTCAAGGAACCAGGCCTCTCGCGGCGTGTGTCGCGTTACCGCGTGCTCACCCGGGATGGCGCCGTGCGCTACGTTGAGGCGATCGGCACCAACTGCCTGCACGTCCCCGGCGTCGAGGGTGTGGTTGTGAACCTGCGCGACATCACCGAGCGCGAGTTGGCGCAGCAAGAACTCGAACGTTCCGAACTGTTGCATCGGCGCATCAACGAGTTCGCCACGTCGCTCTCGACGTTGCACACCGAGGAGGACATCCTTTGGGAAATCACCCGCCAATGCATCTCGGTGCTGGGGTTCGCGGATTGTGTGATCTATTTGCTGGATGAGTCGCGCGGGGTTCTGGCGCAAAAAGCTGCTTACGGCCCAAAAAATCCGCGCGAACGCGAGATCTTCGACCCGATTGAAATCCCCGTGGGCCAGGGCATCGTTGGCAGCGTCGCCGCGTCCGGTTTGCCTGAGATCATCCAAGACACCAGCTGGGACCCACGCTACATCGTGGACGACCAGTGCCGGCTTTCTGAAATCGCTGTGCCGATCCTTTCGGAAGGCCGAGTGCTCGGGGTGATAGATTCTGAGCATCCCCAACGCGCTTTCTTCACCAAGGAGCACCTGACTGTTCTGACCTCCATCGCATCGCTCTGTGCCAACAAACTGGTCCGGGCTCGGGCCGAGCGACGGCTTTTAGAGTCGCATGAAGACCTCGAACGCCATATCACCGAACGCACGGGAGAAGTGGTCGCCGCAAACGTGCAGCTCAAGCGAGAGATTGCCGACCGTGCCCGTGCTGAAAGAGTGCAGAAGGCGCTCTACGCCATCTCCGAGGCCATCCATCGCGCGGACGATTTGGCCAACTTATATGGGCGGATTCACGAGATCATCGGCACGCTCATGCCTGCTGTGAATTTCTACATCGCGCTCTACGACCCTGCGACGGAGGTCGTGAGTTTCCCCTATCACCGCGACGAAGTCGATGCGCCGCCGCCGCCGCGCCAAGGCCGGCGCGGGATGACCGAATACGTCCTGCGTACGGGCTTCGCTGCGCTGGCTGATCTGGAGGAAATCGCGCGGCTTAAAGCCGCTGGAGAATACGTCCAAAGCGGCGGTCCGGCGAAGATCTGGCTGGGTGTTCCGCTCTCCAGAGGTGGCTGCCCTTTTGGCGTTATGGCTGTGCAGGATCACCACAACCCACGGGTCTATGGTCAGGAGGAAATGCAGATCCTCAGCTTTGTAGCCGATCAGACCGCTCTGGCCATTGAACGTAAACGCGCCCAGGACGATCTTCGGGTGGCGCTTCAGGCGGAAAAGGAATTGAACCAACTCAAGGGCAGCTTCGTGTCGATGGTCAGCCACGAATTCCGAACACCGCTTGGAGTGATCCTTTCGTCCAGCAACATCTTGGACCACTACCTGGATCGGCTGCCACCAGAAAAACGCACTGCCCAATTGCGCGCTATCCGCAAGTCCGTTCATCGTATGAACGACCTGATTGAAGATGTGCTGCTGCTCGGTAAATTCGACGCTGGCGCTCTCGGTTGCCAGCCCGTGTCCCTTGATTTGGTTTCGTTCTGCCGACATACGGCCATGGAAATCGAGTCCGCCACCGCGCGCGATGGGGCGATTCTTTTCATCCCGACCGACATCGGCGCGGATGCCACCGCCGATGAAGGGTTGTTGCACCACATTCTTGCCAATTTGCTTGGCAACTCGGTGAAATACTCGCCGCCGGACCAGTCGGTCGAGTTCCGTGTGACCCGCCGTGGTACGGATGCGGAATTTGTGATTTGCGATCGCGGTTGCGGCATCCCGGCGGCGGATCAGGCTCGACTTTTCACGGCGTTTTATCGCGGGAGCAACGTCGGGCAAAAACCCGGCAGTGGCCTGGGTTTGGTCATCGCAAAACGTTGCGTGGATTTGCACTGCGGCACGATCCGTTGCCACAGTGAACTGGGCGGCGGGACGACGTTCACCGTGACCCTGCCACTGTTCGACGGCACGCGGGTGTTTCGCCGTCGGCCCAATGGTCACACTCCACTGGCAGGAATACGCAGTTCAACCAATTCGTGAGCTTATGACCAAACTCCTGATAATCGAAGACGACGAACAAACGCGCGAGAATCTCGAGCTCATTCTCGTCTTGGAAGGTTACGCGGTTCGTTCTGCCGAAAATGGCCGCGCGGGACTCGAGTTGGCCTTGGCCGACCGGCCCGAATTGATTATTTGCGATGTGAGCATGCCCGAACTTGACGGACACGAGGTGCTGCGGAAGCTGCGCGGCGCGGCGCAAACAGCCGACATCCCCTTTATTTTTCTGACAGCTCAGGGGGAGCGGCACCAACAGCGCACCGGCATGAATTTGGGCGCCGATGATTACCTTTGTAAGCCCCTGGACACCGAGGACCTGCTGGCGGCCGTACGCGCCCGGTTGCAACGAAAGCGTGAGAACTGGGATGCCGCGCTGGCCGACGCCGGGCCGGATTTCGATTCTGCTAAACCGCTGGAATCACTTGGACTGACGGCACGGGAAGCCGAGGTCTTGTTATGGGTTTCCCAAGGCAAGGCGAACTCGGACGTTGCCACCATCCTAGGCATGAGCGAAAAAACGGTGAAAATCCACCTCGGCCACATCTTCGAGAAACTGAACGTCGAGACACGCACGGCTGCCGCCTTGCAGGCCATCGAAGCGTTGTCCCGCGGAGGGGTCTCTTGATATTCGTTCATCAGTCTTCGGTATTGTTGTTTCGTAATCATCCAGCAGCCGCCTCCCTCGAAGCCAAACGGCCCCGCGGAAACTGCTGCCTGATCATCCGAAACCACCGGCCGAACTAAACGCCGTTACTGGAAAGTGTTAATTGTCGAAACAGGAGTATAGAAGTCGCCTCCTCCAGATGGCTCGCTTCAGGAAGGCAACCGCAGCAGGGGCAGCCAAGCCTGTTCTTGGAGGAATGGCAAATATTCGCCGAATTTGGCCACCGCCTTGGCGGCGGAGATTATTTATCCCTGCCGCTGGAGCGCCCCCGTCGCGCCAAGGCAAAAGCGCCCAAGCCAATGACCAAGAGGAGGCTGCCGGTAGGCTCGGGTACTGGGGTGATGGTCAAATCATCAAAAGCTGCCGGGCGGGAGCTTTCCCACTGACTGTGGGCAGAACTTCCGAAAAAGATTCTGGTGCTCGCGTCGGTAAATCCATTATCCGCGCCATTGAAGGCCGCCAAGGTGAGGTCGGCCACGAAGGCGCCGCCCGCGTAATTTTGATCAATCGCAAAGATCGCGGTTTGGGCCGCCGCATCCCAGGTCAACTGCAGGCGATGCGTGCCGCTTCCGAGAATGCCGGATTCAATGAAGTTGACACCACTCTTTAAATGATCACCCACGTCCAGTCGCCCCGCCGCAATGGAATTCGGGTGGATGCGGAGATTAAGCGAGGGGAGGGAGGGTTCGTAGAAGAAGCCAGGGTTTGGCGCGCCTGCGCCCAGCCCAAAGAAGACAATATCACTTCCCGTCCTGACGGTCACTGCGGCGATAAAGCTGCGGCCATAATAGTCATCGGCTACTGTTCGTAAATAGCTCCGCTGCTCGGGCGAGGCGCCGGGGAAGAGCGCCTCGCCGCCGCCGAATGTGACACGCGGCCCCGCGATTTCCAGGGTGGCGGGCAAAGTGCCGCTGTCAAAGTTCTCAGCGAGGATCGCGGCTGGAGCGATGCAGGACCCAGCGAGCAGACTGGCAAATCCTCTCATGACACAACGGCAAAGTGTGGCTCCGCTGGCGAGTTTTGTATTCATTGTTGGCCCTGGTTGACTTACTTACTAATAGGCATTTGGTTTCGGATCGTCCATCCACATTAAATCTTGGAGATGGAGTGGAGCAATAAAGAACGCTGGGAAAACGATGAGATGGCCCACAGCAAGTCGGAACATCCTTTCCGAGTGTTGCCCCTCTCCGTCAAGTTGAACGTCTCCTTGGGCGAATGGGGGATGCCGGCCCAGGCCAGGAACCGTCCTTCATCGCGTGAGCCAGCAGCGTCTATTTCTTGTTTCAACACCTCTGGACAGTCAGGGTCGGGTTAACTCGGAAGAATCAATTTCCCATGAATCGAATTCTCACCTTCCCCATCTTGCTCCTCTCGCTTCGCACGATGGCCGGCCCACGTCACATCCGAAAACCGACGCTTGTCCTGGGTCATCGGAGGGATACACTGCTTGAAGTTGGCCGCTATGGGCACGCATCACCAAAGCAACGGTTTGCGGACCTTCCTTGAGCATTGGGGATTGTTGCTTCCTGCCGTCGTCGCTCTCATCTCTTCACAGGTGCTCGCGTTCTTTGCGCAGTTGACTGGCAGACCTTGGATTTGGTGCTACTCCATCGCGGTGTTCGCCGGCGTCGTTGCCGTCGGCCTGCTCTTTTACGCCAAGCTACCGCTCTACCGTCCGCGTCAGTTCTTCACCTTCGGCAGCGCAGCATTGCCA
>CANLCA010000091.1 GCA_947487925.1 Verrucomicrobiales bacterium
ACACGTGAGTGACCTGTGCGAGTTCCGGGGCGAAGTAGTCGCGGCGGTTGGGAACCGACTTTTTCGGGTGGCCGGCGAGAAGCTTGAGCCTTGGACCACTAATGTGGCGCGGTTTGCCATTACACGGGTGGTTCCCCACAATGAGACACTGTTCATCCACGGCCAGGGCAGACTTGCTCCGCTTTCCTTGGGGACCTTTGGTGGTTTGGATGCCTACACTTGGGCAGCGGATCAAGCGTGGGATTGGGGCACCCTGCCGTCGACCACCACCCGTGATGTGCTGAGTCTGGGTTCGACCCTTTTCATCGCGACCGACCGAGGGCTCGGTGTCCTGCGTGGGATGTCACTGACTACACTTCGGGGTGAACAGGGGTTGCCGTTCGAGAACACCACTTGCCTGTCTGCAGGGTTCACCAACGACCTGTGGATTGGCACAACCCGAGGAGCCATTCGCCAAGTCGGCGGCGTTTTTCATTATTTCGCGGGCCGACGCTGGTTGCCCGGGGAACAAGTGAACGGCATCAGCGTCCATGGCAGGACCGTTTATATCGCGACGGAGCGTGGCCTAGGCATCATTGATTATGAACCCTACACCCTGGCCAAGAAGGCCGCGTATTATGAGCGTCACTTGGAGGAATGGGGACAGAAACGACTTGGGTTTACCCATAAACTGGAGTGGGACCAGGGCCTCAAAGAGTACGTCCGCGAGGTGAGCGACAACGACGGGGGTTACACCGGGAATTACCTTGCCGCGCAAGCCTATCGTTACGGTGTGACCAAAGATCCCGCCGCCCGGCGAGAGGCGACCAACACCTTTCACGGCTTGAGATGGCTTGAAAGGATGACGGGCATTTCCGGCTTCCCGGCAAGATCAGTTTGGGCCAAGGGCGAGCGCGGCCACCAAGCGGGGCACGGCTCCGGCGGTTACGCGGCTGAGTGGCACGACACCCGCGACGGCCAGTTCCAATGGAAAGGCGACACCTCGAGCGATGAGCTGTGTTCGCACTTTTATTCATTTGCACTATTTCTCGACCTCGTCGCACAAGGGGAGGAGATCGCGATGGTCAAGGCCCACATCGCGCGCGCGGCATCCCATCTGATTGATCATTCGTGGCAACTTGTGGATGTGGACGGGAAACCAACGCGCTGGGGCCGATGGGATCCCGACTATTTTTTGACGGATGAAGGCAAATACGATCGCGGTCTGCAAGCCCTTGAATTGCTATCGTTCATCAAGTCGGCGGAGGTCTTGACGGGCGAACGGAAGTTCGCCGATGCCTACGGGAAGTTGGTTGCGCTCGGCTATCCCGGGTACACGCTTCGTGCTCGGAACACCTTCCCGCCTGAGAGCGTGCTTCATTTCCTGGATGAGCTCGCTTTCTGGAGCTATTGGAACCTGCTGCGTTACGAACAGAACCCCGAGCTTCGCGCCCTCTACAGACGGGGTTATGAACGCGGCTATGAAGTTGTCCGGGTGGAACAGAATCCGTGGTTCAACTTTCTGTATGGAGCCCTTACTGGGAACGATTGTGAAGAGGGTGCCGCCGTCGAGCACCTGCGGAGCTGGCCGTTGGATCTGAGGGTGTGGTCGTATCAGAACTCGCATCGATCGGACCTCCGAACACCCTCAGGTTATGCCGCGCTGAAGGGGGGCAGCAAATCGTTCCCCGTGCGCGAGACCGAGCCTTTGCGCTGGGACCACTGGGTGATGCAACCCGATGGAGGCACCGGAGGCAATGATGTGGTCGAACCGGGCGCGTGGCTTTTGGCTTACTGGATGGGCCGCTACCACGGATTCATCTCGGCTCCCACCGTGACAGATCGCGCGCTTCTCGAAGTCGAACACAGCCGCAACCCCGAATTGGGAGCGAAACCTTATGTGGGCCCGCCACGACCGGCTGGGTATTAACAACACTTCCCCACTGCCGAAATCGCCATGGCTCTGAAAACGCACCCCCCCCTCTCGGCTTGATCGGCGACAGCTTGAATGATGGGATCCACCCGATGACGGGATTGCTTGAATTAGAATTAGCAACCGTTTGCGAACGGGCTTTTCCCATCACCCTAGAGCCTTGCCATCGCAGGAGAGTTTCGGGAACGCTTTCGGAATACGTTGAATTATTGCCAGAGATCCTCGTTACAACCGTTTCAGAACCCCATTGGACGAGTCCCTCGTGAACTTCCGCATTGCCTAAGTCCTCCCAGTGGATAACGTTCAAGTCTGTTGGGAGCCGAAGATAGGCCACTCATCGAGAGGGAAACAAAATGTCCTCAGACACTAAAGGACCGTCGAGGAGAGCCTCAGACAAAGGTGTTCCAGGCCAGAGGCAACGAGAGACCTTCGATGGGAACGAGGCTGCCAAACCCGGCAGCCAGGAAAACATTCCTCAGCCGACCCAGCAAACCATAGCTACCGTGCGGCCCGGTCCATCGACAACCAAGGGCGTCGAGCCGGCAACTCCAGCCCAAGCTCCGATCACCCGCAAACGAGCTCCGGCCAGCGGGGTGCGCACGGGCTCTCGCTTGGATGACCTCAAGTTTTCATTCCTGGACAGCCTGTTCTGCAGCCTGGGTCGAGTGCCCAAAGCGGCGACGCGCAATGACAATTACATGGCGCTGGCTTTGACCGTTCGGGATCGGGTGCTCAAGCAGGGAGTGCGCACCCTCGAAGCCTACGCACAGCAGGATGCGCGGATCTTAGCTTATCTCTCGGCGGAGTTCCTACCAGGACCTCACCTGGCCAACAACCTCTTCAATCTGGGCATGACCGACCAGACCCGACAGGCCATGGACTCACTAGGCCTGAATCTGGACGAATTGTTCGAGCAGGAAGAGGAGCCAGGACTCGGAAATGGCGGGCTGGGCCGGCTTGCCTCGTGTTACATGGACTCACTCGCCTCGCTTGAAATCCCAGCCATCGGTTACGGCATCCGCTACGAGTTCGGTATTTTCGATCAAGCCATCCGGAATGGCTGGCAGGTGGAAATCACAGACAAGTGGCTCCGCGGAGGCAATCCTTGGGAGATCATACGGCCGGAAATCGCCTATGATGTACCCCTGGGCGGACGCACCGAAACCTGCCGGGACGATCACGGCCGCTCTCGGGTGCGTTGGGTCCCAGACACCGTGGTGAAGGGCGTAGCTTACGACACACCGATCCTCGGGTATCGGGTGGGCACCTGCAATCGCCTCCGGCTGTGGAAGGCCGAGGCGGTCGAATCCTTCGACTTCAGCGCCTTCAACCACGGCGACTACTATCGTGCAGTGGAGCAAAAGATGGTCTCGGAGAACATCACCAAGGTTCTATACCCCAACGACGAGCACGGGCAAGGCAAGGCCCTCCGCCTGCAGCAGCAATTTTTCTTTGTCACTTGCTCCCTTCAGGACATGATCCGGGTTCACCTAGCCCTGAACAGGCCCCTGAGCCGCTTCCATCTCCATTGGGCCGTGCAGCTCAATGATACCCATCCTTCGATCGCTATCGTGGAGCTGATGCGTCTGCTCGTGGACGAGCACTTGCTGGATTGGGACACCGCGTGGGGAGTGACGCGTCAGACCTTTGCCTACACTAACCACACGCTCCTTCCCGAAGCTTTAGAAACCTGGTCCGTCCCGCTGCTGGGTCAGATATTACCGCGCCATCTCCAACTCATCTATGAGGTGAACCATGCCTTCTTGGAGGAGGTCCGCAACGGCTTCCCTGACGACGTCGAACGGGTGCGCCGCATGTCACTTATCGACGAGCGAGGGATACGCTCCGTGCGGATGGCCAATTTAGCGGCCGTGGGCAGCCACCGCATCAACGGCGTAGCCGCGATGCATTCCGAACTGCTCAAAGAAAGTGTGCTGCGCGATTTCGCGGAACTCTGGCCCCAGAAGTTCTGCAATGTCACCAACGGGGTGACGCCCAGGCGGTTCCTAGCGATCGGCAATCCGCCGCTGGCGAACCTCATTGACGAGCGGATCGGGGAGGGTTGGCTGTGCGATCTCGACCGCCTCCTCAGTCTCGAGAAGTTTTCTGAAGACACGGAGTTTCAACGATCATGGCGTGCCGTGAAACAGGCCGGCAAGGAAAGACTGGCCGAACGCATCCACGAGCGCGTTGGCATCTCTGTCGACCCGGCCTCGCTCTTCGACATCCAGGCCAAGCGCATCCATGAGTACAAGCGTCAACATCTGAATGTGCTGCACATTCTCACGCTCTACCTCCGCCTCCGGCGAGATCCGAAGCTCGATCTCCCCTCAAGGACCTTCCTCTTCGCAGGAAAGGCCGCCCCCGGCTACGCCTTGGCCAAGCTCATCATCAAATTGATCCATGCAGTTGCCGATTTGGTGAATCATGACCCGGTGGTGTCCGGTCGGTTGAAAGTGGTTTTCATCCCGAATTACAACGTGAAGAACGCTCAGCACCTGTTTCCCGCAGCTGATCTGTCCGAGCAGATCTCCATGGCCGGCAAAGAGGCGTCGGGCACTGGGAACATGAAGTTCGCCCTGAACGGCGCCCTCACTGTCGGCACTCTGGACGGCGCCAATGTCGAGATCCGCCAGGAGGTGGGCTCTGAGAACTTCTTTCTTTTTGGGCTGACCGCGGCTCAAGGCCAGGACCTCAAGGCTCGAGGCTACCGGCCCCGCGATGTCTACGAACAGAACCCTGTGCTGCATGAAGTCCTGGATTTCATTGTCTCGGGCTCGCTTGCTGGGGGTGACACGGGGCTCTTTGGACCCCTGATCGACAACTTGCTCTGGCACGACCCATTCCTGGTCCTCGCGGATTACCAAGCCTACGTGGAATGCCAAGAGCGAGTCTCCGCGCTGTGGCGAAACTCACGAGTATGGACGAAATGCTCCATCCTCAACGTGGCTCGCATGGGCAAGTTCTCTTCCGACCGCTCCGTCAGAGAATACTGCGAACACGTGTGGCGGCTAAGACCCGTCCAAGTAGAGATGGAAGCCATTGAACCACGCTAGCTAAAAGCGCCTTTCCATGATGCCCCGGACGAACACGCAACACACACCGTCCCAGTCTCACCCTTGGATGTGACATATTGATTTTTCGCCTGATTATTTCTTCACCTCGATTTGACTCAGAGTTTGGACGTGGTCGATTTCCGTGAAGTGTTCAATCAGCAAAACAAGGTGTGCAGGCAAAAGCCCATTCTGTCGACTTGGGGATTCGCCTACGGTGGGACAGCATGGATCGACTTCAAACGACTTCGGCTGAGGGGTGGATCGGCGTCCATCGGATCCCAGATGCGCACCACAGCTTGACTTATTCCATGAACAGAGAGTGTTCCACCGCAAAGACGCGAAGATACCAAGGCGCACAGGGGTTCTATCGATTCTTTTGTACATCGCCGGACGGCGGCTGGGAAAACACTCCTCCGAGAATGCATTCTTCGTGGCGCCCTGGCTCTTTGGCGTCACTGCATTAAATCCAACCTGCATGGTTACAGCTCAGGTATATGCTTCTGACCCAATGAAAAGACAAACTCGTTCGATCCGCTCTCAGCTCCCTCGCTGGACATCCTCCAACTCGCTCATGGCGGGACTTTTATCCCTTGTGTTTTCCTCAGCGTCGCACGCCGAGGATTGGGGCGCCTTCAGAGGCCCGGCCGGGGACGGCGCCACGCCGGAAGCGCTGCGTTCAAACTGGGACGAAATCCCGCCCAAGGTGGTGTGGCGAGTGCCCATGCGCAACGGATTCAGTTCATTTACAGTGAGCGACGGCCGCGCCTTCACCCTGGTTGAGCGTCGCGTCGGAAGCAGCGATCAGGAGCTGTGCGTGGCCCTTGACGCTGGGACCGGCAAGGAACTTTGGGCTGGAACGATCGACACCGCGGACCAGTATGATGGCACCGGTATCTCGGGCGCGGGAGGACCGCGCTCGACCCCCGTGTTCGATGGTGGTCGCGTCTATGTACTGTCGGCCTATCTCAAGCTGTTTTGCTTTGAAGCCGCGACGGGGGCGGAAGTCTGGAGCCACGATTTGATCTCCGAGTATGGAAGTGCCGAACCGATTAGCTGGCAAAGTTCCGCAGCGCCGATTGTGGAGAAGGATCTGGTTCTGATCATGGGCCGCGTTCCGGGCCAGAATCTGATGGCCTTTCAGAAGAGCAATGGGGCGTTGGTTTGGTCAAGGCACAGTGACGGCATGACCCATTCCACACCCGTCGTGGCGACTTTGAACGGGATCAGACAAGTTCTGTTCTACACTCAAAGCGGGCTCGTTTCGTTGGACCCTCAGACGGGGAACGTGCTCTGGAGACACGCGTTCAATTACAACGGGACCTCCGCAGCGGCCTCTCCAGTACTGGCCGACGATCTCATCTACTGCTCACGGGCCTATCCGGGCTCCACGACTTCCGCCCGGGCAGGCGCCATTGTGGTTCAACTGGCATTCAAGAATGGAACGTTTTCGACCTCAACCAAGTGGAGAAAAGTCAATGAACTCATGAACCATTGGGCCACACCGATTCATCACGACGGATTTCTCTATGGCATCTACGGGCAGTACAACTCCGGCGGCAGTTCCGTCGATCTCAAATGCGTGGACGTGAACACCGGAACATCACAGTGGACAACGAGCTTGTCCTCGGAGGGTTCACGTTCGGGAGGAATTATCAAGGTGCGGGACAAACTCCTGATGCTGACAGAGGCAGGGGACCTCGTCTTGTTCGAACCGACACCCTCACGATTTGTCCAGTTGGCGCGATTCACCGCTCTCAAGGGGAAGTGCTGGAATGTGCCAACCGTGAGCAATGGCCGAGTCTACGCACGAAGCACCACGGAGGCGGTTTGTCTGGACGTGGCGCCACCTCCAGCCCCGGCAAGGCCGTTGAAAACCAGCATTTCGAAGGCCGGAGATGCCGTAGAACTAAGGGTATCCAATCAGGATGATTCGGCCTTGGACACCGCAGGGGCTTCCAGGATCAGAATTCTCGAAGCCCTGGAACTTGCGGGGCCGTGGACGAGGCTTCTCACTGAACCAACCCTCGCGAACGGTGTTTTGAAAGTTCAGCAACCTTTGCCCCCTGGAGTGGGCAGGCGATATTTCAAAGCTGAGCTCAACGCGCCATGAACTCGTCACGCCAACCCCCAAGGAAAGGGCATGGAACCCGGCTCTCGGCGCGCAGATCCCACCTGGCGCATCGGAAGCCACCGCATGGATTCACATTGATCGAACTCCTGGTAGTGGTGGCCATCATCGCGATACTCGCTTCGCTTTTACTCCCGGCTTTGAGCAGTGCGAAGGAACGATCAAGGCGTGCGGCATGTTTGAACAACGTCCGCCAGTTCATCCTCGTCACTCATCTCTACGCCGGCGACAGCGAGGATAAATTGCCCGCAGCAAGCACCGACGCTCGAAACAAGGAGGATACCCACACCCCGATTCTTTCGAGCGAAACGGCAACCAACATCCTTCGCTATGCCGGGCCTGTCAAAGTCCTCGATTGTCCCAATTTAGCGAGATCCTTCGAGAAAAATGACGGTTGGCGGGTGCATCCCGATTATGGCATCGCCATTGGGTACCATTATTTGGGAGGTCATGCGAACACCCCTTGGAGCCCGGTCGGCGTGGGAACCAACACGTGGGTGTCCCCAAAAACAACTACGGAAGACCCCAACGCCACACTCGTGGCCGACCTGAATGTCTACGCGTACAGCTATCAACGAGTCCTGGCGCCCCACGCCGCGCGGGGCCCCTCGATCCTGGAAGACCGGGCGTTTGAGGAGAATCCTGGCGCCTACGATCTCAAACCGAGTGACATCGGAGGGCGCGGCGGCAACGTCGGCAGAGCGGATGGCGCCGTGGCGTGGAAAGACATGAAAGCCATGCGCGTCTACCGCGGCTCTCAGATGTGGGAGGAATCGGGGGCCTACGGGTTTTGGTAGCCTGCGGCGCCGGGTCAAACTCTCAGATCGAAACATTAAAGCGGTGTTTCCACATCGCGTTTTCAACCGCTCGTGCCCGAGTCACAGCTTTCTGGCGAAGTGAGCTTGTCGCGCCACTTCCACGAAGCCGCATGACGGGTAAAGGTGCTGTCCGATCTCGTTTTGATCCATCGTTTCGATCATCGCGTAGGACATTCCCTCCCCCCGAAAGTAATCGAGCGCCCATTCGATGAGACGACGCCCAAGGCCTCGACCTCGAAACTCAGGCGCGACGGCAAGGTTTGGAATCCGACCCTTCCCGGCTTCGCGATCCAACACTGTCGAGATATAGCCGACGATTTGACCCTCTTGTTCCGCGACAAAGAATCCGCCGGAGTTGGATGCTAAATCTTCGTCGATATGACGTGCTTTTCGCCATCGCCAATCGCGGTTATGGAGCACTCCCAAGGCTCCTTCGACGTTCTGCTCGAGGGTGACCCCTTCAAAGGACTGAAGTGTCAATTCTTTGACCGCCCCCAGGTCCGTTGGCTTGAATGAACGAATGAGAGGTTGTGTCGTCATGAGTTCAAGTTGTGGAACACGCAAAACGGATCAGAACAACGGCCCACCAAATCCACGGGAACCAGCTTCAACTTCGCTTCAGAGCAAAACTCGCGTGATCCGCCGACGAAAGGAAAATTGAATCGGGCGTTGAGTTCAAATCTAAACCCGGCTGGAGCCCTGTCGACTTCAAACCCGAGAATCCTTGGCAGAATTTGATTGTTGCCTTCTCGGACCCAGCTGTTGAATGCTTTTGGAGGGTTTGAT
>CANLCA010000092.1 GCA_947487925.1 Verrucomicrobiales bacterium
TGGTTTCTCGAATGAAGTTCGATAAAAAACAAGAGGCCATGGTCTATTCGACCATCGGCGTGGTCATCATGCTCCTGGTCCTTATTGCGGCCAACGGGATTGCCAGCAAGGTCAAGGTTCGATTGGACCTCACCGCGGACAAGCTTTACACGCTATCGGACGGCACCCGGAAGGTGCTGACCAAATTGGATACCAAGATTAAGATCCGACTCTACGCCACGCAGGGGGAAAACACCATGCCCACAGGGCTCCAGACTCATGCTCGCCGGGTGGAAGATCTGCTCAAGGAATTTCGTCAGGCCTCAAACGGAAAAATCGTCATCGAAAAACTCGATCCTCAGCCCGATTCGGATGCCGAGGAATCGGCGACTCTGGACGGGATCCAGGGCCAACCGGTTAGTTTGAGTGAAAAGCTCTATTTAGGCTTGGCCGTAAGCTGCCTGGAGCAGAAAGTTGCCATCCCCTATTTGACGCCTGACCGCGACAAGTTGCTGGAATATGACATCGCGCGAGCCATCACGCAGGTGACCGCCACATCGAAACCCGTGGTGGGTGTGATGACAGGGCTTCCGATGTTTGGTCAGCCGATGAATCCCATGATGATGCAAATGGGGCAACGAGGACAAAACCCCTGGGTTTTCATCACGGAGTTGAAGAATGATTTTGAGGTGAAGCAGGTCGAGATGACCGCAGACGCGATTGACGAGGGAATTAAGGTATTGATCGTGGTGCATCCAAAGCAGATCACCGACTCCGCCCAATATGCCATTGATCAATTTCTGCTGCGCGGAGGGAAACTCATAGCATTTCTAGATCCTCTCAGCATTGTGGACAGCCGTTCCAGCGCGGCCAATCCCATGCAGCGCGCCGCGCAGGGTGGCAGCACTTTGGAGAAGCTGCTCAAGGCGTGGGGACTGGAGTTCGACGCGAACAAAGTCGTGGCTGACGCGAATTACGTGACACGAATCAACCGAGGCATGGGGCGCGAGGAAGTGGTGCCGACAGTGCTTTCGATGGGCGCGGAAGGCATCACTCAGGGAGACGTGACCACGAGCCAGATTGACAACATTCTCCTTCCTTTCGCTGGCGGGTTTACCGGAACTCCCGTCTCGGGGTTAACCCAAACCGTGCTTCTAAAGACCAGCACAAAGTCCCAATTGGTCGAGAAATTCATGGCTGAAATGGCCGGGGAACAAGTCATGAAAGACTTCAGCCCGTCGGGCAAGGAAATCAACCTGGCTGTCAGGTTGACCGGGAAATTCAAAACCGCCTTTCCAGAAGGGAAACCCGCCGACACCGGGAAGAAGGACGAAGAAAACAAAGGTGACAAGGAGGACAAAACCGGCTCCGGCCTAAAAGAGTCCAAGACCGACAGCGTCGTGATCCTAGTCGGGGATAGCGATTTCATTTTTGACGAATTTGCCGGCCAGGTTCAGGAGATATTTGGTCAGCGCCTTTTCATGGCCCGGAATGGGAACATGAGCCTGGCGCAAAACATCGCGGACCAAGCGGGCGGCGACGTGAATCTCATCCAGGTGCGAAGTCGAGCCACGGTCGGAAGGCCCTTCACAGTGGTGAAGAAAATGCAGGCTGAGGCAGAGGATTCGTATCGCGTTAAAATCAAACAGTTGGAGACTGAATTATCTTCAGCGCAGCAGCGTTTGAACGAGTTGCAACAGAAGAAGGAAGGCAACCAGCGTTTCATCCTTTCTCCGGAGCAACAAAAGGAAGTGGAGAACTTCCGCAAGCGTGAAACCGAGGTGAAGAGGGAGCTGAAGGATGTTCGCAAACACCTGAAACGCGACGTCGATGCTTTGGAGAATCGGTTGAAATGGCTTAACATCGCGGGGATGCCGATGCTGGTGACTGTCTCCGGCATTTGCCTCGCGGCTTTGAAACGAAAGAGAACCTCCGCAAAATGAATCGCAAGCAGTTTGTATTACTGATGATCGTCGGCCTGCTGGTGGGAGGCACCGGCTTGTATCTCGCCCAAAAGGATTCGTCTTCCTGGAAGTCAGGAGGGGGTACGATGGGTCAAAAAGTTGTCAGCGATTTTCCTGTCAACGACGTAGCCCAGGTCACCATAAAAACCGACCAAGCTGAG
Source organism: Verrucomicrobiales bacterium (assembly GCA_947487925.1). GTDB lineage: Bacteria > Verrucomicrobiota > Verrucomicrobiia > Limisphaerales > F1-80-MAGS106 > F1-80-MAGS106. Next base: position 2,105 of record CANLCA010000092.1, read on the forward strand.
GTCAGCCTCGTCAAGACCAATGAGATCTGGACCGTGCGAGAAAGGTCTTTTTATCCGGCGAATTTCGGTGAGATCAAAGACTTTTTGAGCAAGATATGGGAGCTCAAGACGGTTCAGTCCGAAGAGGTTGGCGATACCCAGCTGGCAAGGCTGGAACTTGTGGAACCAGGCAAGGGGTCTGGTTCAGGCACTCTGGCGGAGTTCCGTAACAAGGATGGCAAGGTCCTTCGGTCGTTGATTCTCGGTAAGAAACACATGAAAAAGGGAGGTTCTCCGTCGCCTTTCGGTGGAGGTGGAGGAGACGAGGGCTGGCCTGACGGCCGTTGGATCAAAACGGCTGGAGAAGCCAAGACGAAGGATGCCTTTCTGATCTCTGAAACGTTCGCTCAGGTTGAACCCAAGGCCGACCACTGGTTGAACAAGGATTTTTTCAAAGTGGAAAAGATCAAGTCCATTGCTGTCACCCACGCGGAAGCGACCAACTCTTGGAGTTTGTCCAGGGCAGCGGAAGCCTCTGAAATGATTTTGGCAGAAGCCAAGGAGGGTGAGAAGCTTGATACCTCGAAGGTCTACAGCCATGCCAATGCGTTCTCTTCAGCGAGCTTCAACGATGTGCTGATGGGCGATGCGAAGGCAGAAGTCACGGGGTTGGACAAACCCACGACCGTCAAGATTGAGACCTTCGAACAGTTCAATTATACGATCAAAGTCGGCAAGGGCAGCGGTGAGGATGCCTATCATCTGGCGTTTCATGTTGCGGCGAATTTTCCGAACGAGCGCGAGGTCGGAAAAGATGAAAAGCCGGAGGACAAGGCAAAGTTGGATAAAGAGTTCAAGGAAAAGCTCGATAAGAACAAAGAAAAGCTGTCCAAGGAGAAGGAACTTGAGAAATGGATTTTCCTCGTGTCGAAATGGACCGTTGAACCGGTTCAAAAAGTCCGGAAAGATTTGTTAGCGGAGAAGAAGGACGAAACCAAGGATCCGACCAACGACGCGCCTAAGGACGAGGAGAAGCTGCCGGAACCCAAGTTAGAAATTAAGTGACCGATTCTGAGATCCAACGCAGATAGCTTTCGCAGCCGTCGTCCAAGGCGAAGGTGACGATTTCCGGCGTTGTGAACGGGTGGATGGATCGGACCACTAACTTCACCTCTTCAGCGTGAGAGGAGGTGGATTTAAGGATCAACAGAACCTCTTCGGATTGTTCCAGTTTGCCCTCCCACCAATAGTGCGATTCGATTTTGGGGATCAAGTTGACGCACGCCACGAGGTGAGCTTCGAGCAGTGTTTGAGCAATCTTGCGGGCGACGGCGATATCTGGGGTAGTGACGAGGGTGATCGAGAAGTTACGGGCGTCAAGAGTCATGGAGTTAGGCGAGACAAGAACTGGACAAAAAAAAGCGCAAGCCCGTTAGGCTTGCGCTTGGATGAGAAAGTGAAGTCAGGCTTTCTTGCGCATTCGGAGCGCGAGGGCGGCAGCCCCAAGACCGCGCAAAGCGACGGTTCCCGGCTCAGGCACAGCGACGACTTGGCCACGAATTTCGCCACCTGGGAACGCGGCCGAGTGAATGTTGGCGTAGGAGGTCCCCGCAAGGATTGTATTCTTCTGAGAGTCCGTGAGTGTGGCGGTGCCAGAAAATAAGCCACTGTTGCCAGCGGAACTGGTCAGTGTAAATGGCACCATCACCCCGGCGTTGGCATCCACCCCAGCGGCACCGTGCAGATGTGCGGCTGTGGGGATGAGACCGGTGTAACTGACGCTATAGCTGAGCAGGTCTCCAACGATAGAGATGGAAGCCACCCCTGTGGCAGCGCTGGTGTTGGCCGTGGGCCGTTCATTAGCACCGCTCAAAGAGGCCGTGAAGGTTTGAGCCTGAGAAGCAACCGCAAAAAGCGACGTTGCCATGATCAAAGACAGGGTCTTCATAATTCTTGCTGGTCGATAAGAGTGTATTGGGAAACAAAAATCAAGAATTTAGTGTGAGTTTTGTCGTTTTTTTGATGCTGGCTATTTCACTCGCAAAGGAGGACGCTACGGCTCGAGCATCCTCATAACATTCAGCCTTGGCACGATGAGCGAAATCCAGTGGATAGAGGCCCAGCTGCGGCAAGCCGCCAGACGTCGGCGTTTGTTGCGTTTGTGGAGCGGGTTTTGGGAGGGCCTTTTGTGGGGTGCCTGCGCTTTTCTGTTGTCCCTACTTATCTTCAAGTTGATTCCCATCCCTGAAACCTGGGTGTACGCTGCAGGTCTTGCCGGGCTCGGCCTTGCGGTATCGTGGTCGATCATGGCGGGTTGGCGACGTTTTTCCCTCATGGAAGCGGCTCGCTTTGTGGATGCGCGGCAAGGGGCCAAGGAAAGGTTGAGCACGGCTCTTGAGGTCAGTGGAGGGGTGACATCAGAGGAGTGGCGAGATTTGATTGTGGCCGATGCGACCCGTGTGCTGAAGAAGGCTCATTTGTCCCAACTCTTGCCGCTCCAACTTCCCAAGGTCACCCGATGGGTCGCCTTGGTGTTGGCAGCCGGAGCTGGGCTGGGCTTCGTTCCGGAATACCGCACATCACAGCAAAAGCAATCGCAGAAAGACAAGGAGAACATCAGGGACACAGGCCATCAGCTGACTCAATTTGTGAAGCGGAATCTAGACGCCAGGCCCCCGGCTTTGGAGCCCGCGCGCAAATCCATGGAAGCTGTCCAGGAATTGGGTGAACACCTCGCGCGGGCCAGCCTGACTCGCGCCGAAGCGCTGCGTGAATTGGCGGTGCTGTCCGACAAGCTCAAGCAGGAAGCCAAGGAACTCGGGAAGAACCCGGCTTTTAAGAAGTTGGAGGAACGATCCCGGACGGGTGGTCAAGAGGGGGCCGACAAGGCCGCACTGCAGAAGAAAATCGACCAAATGACCCAGCAGCTGGGGAGTCATGCCGGGGACTCCAAAGCCCTGGAAAAATTCAGGAAAGACCTGGGATTGGCGAGAGAAACCGCTGCCGGGTTGTCCGGGAAGAATGAGAGCACGGATTCCCAGGCGATGGATGCAATGGCCAAATCCATGTCCGATCTCGCGAAACAAGCCATGGCGTTGGGAGCTTCGCTTCCAAACTTGGAAAAGGCCATCGAAGCCCTCAAGAACGCCGAAATCGACCAGGTTTTAAAGAACCTGGATCTCGCTGAGAAGGATCTTGAAAAGATGGAACAGATGGCGCGGGCGTTGGAGTCCATGCAGCAGGAAATGGAGCAAGCCGGAAAGAATTTGGCGGAGCAACTGAAAAACGGGCAAGCCGAGGCCGCCATTCAGACCCTAGGAAGTATGCAGAAAAGCCTGGAGAAAGCGGGGCTTACATCGGAGGAACTGCAGAGGATCATGGGTGATGTGAGTGATGCGATCAAACCGGCTAATCCCTACGGGAAAGTGGCGGAGCATTTTAGCGAGGCTTTGAAGCAAATGACAGCCGGGGAAAAAACTAAAGCGCGGGATTTGCTGGGAGAGGCGGCGAGAGAGTTGGAAAAACTGATGGCTGAGATGGCGGATGGAGAGTCCATGATGGCGAGCATGGACGCGCTCCAGAAGGCGCAGATGTGCATCGGAAACGGGATGTCCTGGGGGCAGCGCAACGGGCCTCCCAGAGCTGGCAAAGGGGGAAAACCTGGGAGCGGGGTCGGTACCTGGGCTGAGGAGGAATCTCAGTTGGCAGAGCTTCCAGAAGTGAGCGAGCGTTGGGACAACTCTGGAGTGGAGAGGCCTGACACCGACTCAAAGGGACAAAGCGACCGTGCCGAGGGCCGGCCTGACGGGCTTGTGCCGACGAAAGTAAAGGGCCAGATGAACCCTGGGGCACCGATGCCTAGCATCACCATCAAGGGGTTGAGCGTCAAAGGCCAGAGCCGCGCCTCCTTCACGGAAGCAATTCCCTCTGCACAGAGCCAGGCGCAGAGCGCCCTGAGCCAGGATCAAGTGCCGAGGGCTTATCGCGGTGCGGTTAGGGATTATTTTAACGATCTGAAGGAATAGCAGAATGAGTTTGGACGCACAAATCGCTACTTTCCGGCAGGCCTACGAGACGTTGCGGGCAGAAATCAGCAAGGTGATCGTGGGGCACGAATCGATCGTGAACGGAACAATGATCTCGTTGATGGCCGGGGGGCACGTGCTTTTGGAAGGTGTTCCTGGACTGGGCAAAACTCTGTTGGTGAAGACCCTGGCACAAGCGCTGGACCTCACATTCAACAGAATCCAATTCACGCCAGACTTGATGCCGGCGGATATTTTGGGGACCAATCTTGTCGTCGAGAATGTAAACGGACGGAGGGAGTTCCAATTTCAGCACGGCCCAATCTTTGCGAATCTGGTTCTGGCTGATGAGATCAACCGGGCCACTCCGAAGACGCAGTCCGCGATGCTGGAGGCAATGCAGGAAAAGAGCGTGACGGCGGGGGGGCAAATTCGGAAACTATCGGAACCGTTTTTCGTGCTCGCGACGCAAAACCCCATCGACCAGGAGGGGACTTATCCCCTCCCTGAAGCACAGTTGGACCGGTTTTTCTTCAAACTCGTAGTGGGATATCCTTCCGGGGCTGAGTTAGCGGAAGTTTTGGCGCGGACAACTGAAGGAAGAACGGTGGAAATTGGGCGGGTGATGGACCACGAGACGCTAATCGCGATGCAAAAACTGGCGAGACAAGTTCCTGTTGCGAGTCATGTGAAGGATTACGCGGTGAGGCTTGTTCTGGCGACGCATCCGAAAACCGAGACGGCCGCGGCCGTGACAAACCAATACCTGCGATTTGGCAGCAGTCCCCGCGGGGCGCAAACATTGGTTCTGGGAGCGAAGGTTCTTGCCCTAACGAAAGGTCGGTTTAACGTGAGTTTTGAGGATCTAGAGGAGATTCTTCTGCCGGCGTTGAGGCATCGTTTGATCGTCAATTTTGAGGCGGAAGCGGAAGGCATCACCACGGAACATGTTTTGAGCGAGATCCAGAAGGCGGTTCCGCGAGATGCGGAAATGGCGCGGGTGTGAAGGCGCTGCTGACACCCGAACTGCTCCGGCGTCTTGAGCAGTTTCAGCTGCTGGCCAGGCGGCGTGCCAAGAGCTCCCTCCGAGGCGAACGAAGGAGCCAGTCCCGGGGGCAGTCCGTGGAATTCGCCGACTATCGCAATTACGTTGCGGGCGATGACTTGCGGTACCTGGATTGGAATCTGTACGGTCGGCTCGACCGTTTTTTTCTGAAACTGTATGAGGAGGAACGTGAACTCCCCGTCACGGTCTTCCTGGATTGCAGCGAGTCGATGGGTTTTGGCGAGCCTGTGAAATTTGATTTTGCGCGCCAGGTGACCGCGGCGATCGGGTATGTGGCACTTTGCGGGTTTGACCGTGTTTCGATCTCCCTGTTTCCAGATGTTCCCGGCCGCGCTTCCTCTTTAAAGATTGGCGAGGGTTTGGAGGGTACTGAGTTACCCCGGGAAATGCTGGCGGCTCGCGGCGCGTTGAAGTCGGTTCGGGGGAGGAAATCGTCGGTGCGAATGTTGCAGAACCTCGCACGGTTGAGTCCTGGGGGAAAAGCTGACTTCAATGAATCCATGATCCGCGGTGCATTGGAGGCGCGTCATGCGGGCGTGGCGGTGGTGTTGAGTGATTTTCTCGATTTGGGAGGTTATGAGGGCGGGTTGAAGGCCTTGGTTTCTCGCGGTTTCCAGGTGAGTGCGGTCCAGATTTTGGCTCCGGAAGAGCTGAATCCCCAGGCGTCTGGGGATCTTCGTCTGGTGGATTCCGAGACGGGGTTAGCCGAGGACGTGACTTTCGGGAGGCATCGGATGGAGGCTTATTCGAAGGTCTTGAGGCACTACGTGCAGCGGTTGCGAGAATACTGCCTAGGGCGAGGCATTCATTTTTTCCAATGTTCCTCAGCCTGTGATCTCGAGGATTTGCTGCTCAGGCAGCTGCGTGAGGCGGAGGTTTGGAGATGAGATTCTTGTCCCCTCTGGCATTCGTGTTTGCAGCCACCATCCCCGTGGTAGTGGTTTTGTACCTTCTCAAACGGAGGAGAACCACGCGCGTGGTCCCAAGCACATTACTATGGCAACGCTTTTTGGCTGAGACCCAGGCGAGCACCCCTTTTCAGCGGTTGCGTCACAACTGGCTTCTGGTGCTGCAGGTCTTGATGCTCTTGCTGTCGGTCATGGCGCTGGCCCGCCCTTATTTTGGAGGGGAGCTTTCGTCGGGGCGGCTGCAGGTGGTGATTCTTGACGCATCGGCCTCCATGCGTGCTACCGACAGCAGGCCCACGAGATTTGAATCGGCGAAAGTTGAGGCGCTCAAGTTGGTGGATGGACTCCGTGATCGGGACCAGATGGTCGTGGTCCAGGCAGGCGGTTTCACGGAGGTCCGTCAGTCGCCCACGACGGTGAAATCTTTGTTGCGACGGGCGATCGAAGCCTGTGAACCGTCTGACGCGCCGACGCGTCTCGCGGATGCGTTGAAGCTCGCCGAAACTCTGACGAAAGAGGCGCCCGCGGCGGAGATCCACCTGCTCAGCGACGGGGTTGCCAATGATTTGGGTGAATTCGAAAATAAGGGTTTGAAAATCATCTATCACCGAA
>CANLCA010000093.1 GCA_947487925.1 Verrucomicrobiales bacterium
CTTCAAGGGCACCCTTCTTCGAAGGAGGTTAGATTCAATTGTCGATACGCGGAGGCAAGAGAATCAACCGCAGAAAGGGGACCGAAATGGAACCGAATGAAAGCATTGGGAAATAGCAGATCAGATAACTTGATTTTCAATTTTCCTTCGGTTCGATTCCGTGGTTCCAACTGCCTTTTCATTCACCATGGTCTCCCTTTGCGCTTGGTCTCCAATGTGGCTTTGTTTTCATGTCGAAACTTGCCAGGACGAAAACGCCGACCTACTTTATGGCGAGTTATGGGCAAAACCACCTACCCAACGATGACGGTGACCAAAGCGCAAGTGGGCCTGCCAAAGCTCTGCCGTGACAAACGAACGGTTCTCATCACGAGACAAGACATACCCGTCAGCGTACTGCTCCCGATCGAGGAATATGAGGCATTGATCGAGACCATGGATCTGCTGGCCAATCCCAAGGCCATGCGAACGTTGCGCTCGGCGCAAACGAACAAACTCAGATACCGAACACTCGATCTCGAGGATGAGAATTTCGGCCTCTGAACAAGAGAGCGCTGACAGCCGAGAACTTGGTCTTTTTAACGCAGAGGGCGGAAGCCGCAAGCACGCAAAGAAAAGGGGCATCCCTTCTCGCTCTCTTCGTTGCGCCTCATTCCCTCCGCGACTCTGCGTTAAAAACTCCCCTTCCCGCCTGCGTTGAACGGAGATCGTCAGTGAACCACGGAAAGCAGACCGAAATGGAACCGAATAGGGGCGCACAAATCCGATGGGGCGGACCTCCGGTCTGCCGGTTCGTGTTGCCTCGAACAAGACCCCTTTGTCGGGTATAGAAAAGTCTTGCGGCTGCCCTGGGCAGAACCAGATCCCAGCTCCTCGTTTCAGTCCACAATCTGTTAGGCCGCGAGCAGCGGGTTCGCCCAATCCAATCCGGGAAAGCGGGCGAAGTCCCCATCATTTGTGAACAACTTGGCCTGGCACTCAATGGCGTAGGCGGCAAGAATCGCGTCAGACAGGACCGGACCGGCCGCCATCGCCGCAGTCATGAGATCCAAGACCCGCGTGAAGTGGAGGGCATTGGGTGTCAACGTGCGTGTTTGGGGTAGTTCCAGCCAACCCTCGACCACACGGCGCGCATCGGCCAGCGCAACCCTTGCCGCCCCCAGTCTTGGATTCGTGGCGACGCGAATGAAGCCAAAAGCCACCTCAAATGGCAGCCCTATCAACTCGTCGCCATTAATGACGCCTTCCCACCAGCGCCTGGCCGCGTCGTGTTGCGGCATGTGCGGGTTATAGGCATAAAGCAGCAAGTTCAGGTCGGGAAGGATCACGAGGAGAGCTCTTTCATGGTGTCTTCGTCCTCCCATTCGGCGGCGAGTCGATTGAAGTTCTGTCGGTCGAGTTCAGCCGGGAACGGGGCGGAAAAGAGGGGTGCCACGCTGACGTTGCACGACCGTCGTCCCAACGCCCTTTTCACAGCCTGGTTTAAGACGACTTTGAATGACTGACCTGTGCGAGCCGCTTCACCCTTTAGCAGGGCCTCCGTATCGGGATCAATGGTAACAGTGGTTCTCACTGACGCATCATTGCACCTCACAATACGCTGTCAAGACAGCAAGCTGGATCGTTTTGCACACTCCTTTCGGCACGGACCTGTCCGCTTGACTTTCCTCGGATGAGAACATGCACCGTTTCGCACTCGTATTGCGTGCGCACCAATCGCGGGCTGCCTCGGGCGCTCGCGGCCGAGGGAGGCACTCGGGACGTCGTCACGGTGGTGGGACCTCGCCGGTTCCGAGGGGATCTGCGCTGGATTGATTTTGAGGGTGAGTTGCCGGCTCAGCAGACCCAGTTGGGCGCGCGGTATCAGTCGCGTCCGATTCATACGATCTTCTCACGGTGGATCCACATGATGCGGTATGGGAGGGCTTTGATTCCAATCCTTCAGGATAATCAGGACATCGTCCACGCGTGGGAGGAACCGTACATTTGGGCTGGGCACCAGATTGCTCGCGCGACTCCTTCGACTTCCGCGTTCATTTTCTCGACGTTTCAGAATCTTCAGAAGCAGTATCCTCCTCCCTTTTCTTGGTTCGAACGGGTCGTGGTCGATCGATGTGATGGGTGGATAGCGTTTGGCAAAACTGTGGAGGAAACGATGCTCAAGCGACCGGGCTACGCGGCCCGACCGCATCGCGTCATTCCACCGGGGATCGACACGGGATTTTATACCCGGGACCATTCGGCCAAATCTCGGATTTGCCACAGCCTCGATTGGAATGAGGATTCCGTTCCGATAGTTGGATTTCTTGGAAGGTTCATTCCCGAGAAAGGTGTCCATTTTCTGACCGGCGTGTTGGAAACAATCCAAGCCCCTTGGCGCGCGTTGTTTGTGGGAGGAGGCCCGGAGGAGGGCTACCTGAAAGAATGGTCCGCGGCCCAACAGGGTCGTGCGCGCGTGGTGACGGGGGTTCCACATGATGACGTCCCGGCTTATTTGTCGGCGATGGATATCCTGTGTGCGCCGAGTGAGACAACCGCGAAATGGCGCGAGCAGTTTGGGCGGATGATCGCCGAGGCCCAGTCGTGCGGAGTTTGTGTCGTCGGCAGCGATAGCGGGGAGATTCCGCATACGATCGGGGACGGTGGAGTGGTGTTACCGGAGGGGAACCACGCCGCGTGGCAGCAGACGTTGGTCGGGTTGCTACAGAACCCGACGGCTAGGGCCGAGCTCGCGGAGAAGGGCCGAGCCCGGGCACTGAAGTGCTTCGATTGGAGCGTCGTGGCGCGAGCGCATCTCGACTTTTTCAGAGCAGTCATGATCGACCGGAGAGGCAAATCGCGTTGAACCTTAAAACGGCAGTTGCCTATGGCGAATCTTCGCAAGGTCTTGGCGAGAAAGTCATTCCGAATCACTCACCAGATCCATAAAGGAGTTGCCTCGTTCTTCGTCATGCCTTTCTCATCCAAGCCTTTGCAAATCTTCACGATGTTCAACTGCCGTTTTAAGGTTTAAAGCTGAAGCGGCCGGGCTGCAAAGACCTCCTCGCTGAGGGTTATGGCACCGTGCGCAAACGCCTCCAAATCCACGGCACCGTCCGGGCCTTGCGCGCGCCTGCGCGTTTGGCAAAAGTCGATCGACGCCAAACCGCTCTTGCTCCAGGCGCTCCAAGAACACCTGCGGGAGGCCCGCCCACCCAACCGCTCAACCAAGCACCCTTCTGGCGGCTGATCTCCTGGCCCATTAGGTTTTGGCCGGATCGCAGGAAGGCCAGGGCTATTGTGCGCGGCTTTCCCAATAAGTTTTCTGTCCTCGGGAGTTCTTTTTCGTGAAAAGTCTGTTGTCTTCGAAGACTTTTCATGTTGCATTGTAAGCTATGGAAAGGCAGCAGGTTATCCAACGCATTGTCGACCAGTTTCGTGTGGCCAAAGTCGTCGCATTGCTCGGTCCGCGCCAGTCTGGAAAAACTACTTTGGCCCGCCAGTTTGCACGGATGGGAAGGAGTCCGTTCAACGAATCCCTGAACTACTTCGACCTCGAAGACCCGGCTCATCTGGAACGGCTCGTCACACCGAAACTCGCGCTCGAAAAGTTGGTTGGATTGGTGGTCATCGATGAAATCCAGCATCGCCCAGAATTGTTCCCCATCCTGCGCGTGCTCACTGATCGCGAGAATAATTCGACCAAATTCCTGATTCTCGGCAGCGCCTCGCGCGACCTCATCCGCCAAGGAGCGGAAACACTCGCCGGTCGGATTGGCTTCGTCGAAATCACGCCCTTCTCGTTGGTGGAAACCGGGGCTGACAACGCCGACATCCTTTGGCTCCGTGGCGGATTCCCGCTCTCCTACCTGGCTGCTTCCGACGAAGAAAGCTGGCGCTGGCGGGAGTCCTACATCAAAACTTTTCTTGAGCGGGACATCCCTGCCCTCGGGATACAAGTTCCCCCAACCACGTTGCGACGGTTCTGGATGATGCTGGCCCACTACCACGGCCAGCAATTCAACGCCTCTGAAATCGGGAAGAGTCTGGGCGCGTCGGACACAACTGTCAGCCGGTATCTGGAAATTCTGGCCGGCACGTTCATGATCCGGCGCTTGACCCCGTGGTTCGAGAACATCAAGAAGCGCCAGATCAAGTCGCCTAAAATCTTTTTCCGCGATTCGGGCATTCTTCACCGCCTGCTCGGAATTCCGGGCATGGAACAAATGGTCACCCATCCCAAATTAGGAGCTTCATGGGAAGGCTTCGCGTTGGAGCAGGTAATCCATGCAAGCGGCGTGTCCGAAGAAGAAACCTACTATTGGGGTGTGCATAACCAAGCGGAACTCGACCTCCTCCTTTTTCGCGGTCAAAAGCGATTGGGCTACGAGGTCAAATACACCGACGCACCCAAGGTCACTTCCTCGCAACGCTCCGCCTTGGAACATCTGCGGCTGGATTCGCTCACCATTGTTTGTCCCGGCAATGCCAGCTATCCACTCGACGAAAGAATCCAGGTCCAAGGGCTGACCTCTCTGCTCAAGAGCCAGAAGATTTAGAACGCAGAACACAGGGCAAAGGAACCCGCCGTTCTCAGACATTCGGTTCCCTTTCAGGAACGGTATCAACGTCAAACTCTGGATCTGAGATGCCTGAAACTCACTCTCCTCTTTGCGCCTCATCTCGTCCGCGCCTAAGAATCTGCCTCCCCATCTTTCCTCAGCACGCGGTTTTATACCCTGGACGCATTGGCGACATCTCGGATTCGCCGCAGCGGCTCCGATCGCTCTGAAACAAATTCCCGCCTCCGCTGGCGTCGGCCAACGAATCCCTCCAACAACTCGGGATCCACGAGTTTGCTCAGGGCGCATCGTCCTTCCATTGATCTATTTTGGCGTTGATGACAGTGTAGGGTGATACGGTTGCCGCCCCATTGCGTTGATTTTTTTAAGGCTGAAGCGACCGGGCTGCGACCCGGGGCGGAAGTTTATCTATTCGGCTCCCGCAGTGATGATGGCCTTAAGGGAGGGGATGTGGATATCCTGGTTCTCAGCAACCCCAAATTATCCTGGGAGGAGGCCTCCCGCATTCGACGCCGATTTTGGGAGCAGTTCGGTTTCCAGAAATTAGATTTGGTTTGTTTCAGCCCCGATGATCAAAGCGTTTTCAAGGAATTGGTCCTGCTGAATGCGATCCGCTTATGAACCCCGAGGACAACCGACGGCGGCTGCAAAGAGCCGCCCTGCAAGAGCACGCAGCCCTTGTGGAACAATCGGCCGTCGCGCTACGTCATTCGCTCTCCAAGTGCGCTCAAAATGAGGGCCACAGAAAGGGATGTGGAGCGATTTCATTTTCGGTTTTCTTTCGGTTCCCTGTCCGCGGTTCAAGCTTTTGGGCATCGGACCTCCTGGATCAAACTGCCAGCAGTTTTCATTTGGTCATCTTGACAGCAACGAGATACAGCATCATGATGCTGACATGAGAACCACCGTCACGTTGGACAAGGATGTCGAGCGTATGCTGCGTGATGCCATGCACCGCTCCCGGCGGGGTTTCAAAGAAACCTTGAACAACACATTGCGCGCCGCTCTAGCCGGGGGGTCCGGGCAGTCGAAGAGCACCCCGTTCGTGGTGAAGGCCCGGGCGTTGAACCTGAGGCCTGGCATTGACCCCGCCAGCTTCAATAGGCTCGCGGATGAGTTGGAGGTCGAAGCCTTTGTGGAGAAGAGCAGCCATGCGAACGGAAGATGATTATCCCAGACCTCAACCTGCTCCTCTACACCTACGATTCCGGCTCGCCCTTTCACGCCAAAGCGGCAGCGTGGTGGCAGGAATGCTTGTCGGGAAAGGAACCTGTCGGCTTGCCGTTGGTCGTGGTGTTTGGTTTCGTGCGCATCACCACTCATTCCCGCGTGTTTCGGAGTCCGATGACCCCTTCAGAAGCGGCTCGACACGTTCGATCCTGGCAGGCGCAACCTGTCGTTCAGATTTTGGAGCCGTGCCCAGATCACGTCGAAAGCGTGTTGAACCTGCTGGAGTCGCTCAGCGCCGCTGGCAGCCTGGTGACGGACGCTCAGATTGCGGCACTGACGATCGAGTACGAAGCGGTGCTGCACACGGCGGATACGGATTTCATGAGATTCCCAGGTTTGCGGTGGCATAACCCACTCGCTGGCGTTACCCACAAACGGTCGTAGAGCGGCGAGGTCCACGAAGGGGGGGCGCGTGGAGGCCCGAGGTTCGGATGTCACGCGCCCTTGTTGTCCTTCCATCTTCCATCCGCGACTGGGGAAACGTATGGGACTTTTTCGAGGACCCTTGCTTCCCACCAAGTTTTTGCACGGCAGGACTTATTTCCACGGATCAATAACCCTGCAACCCATGCGTTCGAAGGGCGCGGTGTCGCGCGTGACGATTCTAAAGCCGCGTGAACGCACGATGGCGGCGATGAATGAATCGCGGAGAGGCAGCGGGCCGTCGGAATGCGCGGTCAATTCACCCCAAATCGCGGCCGCCCGAGTGTCGAAGTTCAATACGCGGTATTTCCGGGACAGCTCGGACGCGAACAACTTGATACGTTCAAAGTCGGGATGTTCGGGTTTCAACCCGTGAAACCCATGCCAAACTTCAGCCAACGTAATCGTAGTGATGAAGAGTTGAGCCGGGTCTTGCGCGTCATGCCAAGCGACCAGTCCGGTATTAGGCCGCGGTTTTACCGTTTCGCTGACCGCGTTCGTGTCCAACACGAAGTTCACAGTCGAACGGGTTTGACCAGGTCATCGGGCATTCGCGGCGGCTGCCAATCTGTTGTGAGACGGACCGAGTCCTGCCACGCCTTTAACTTCTGCATGGATCGGAGGTCCTTGAGTTTGTGGCGAGACGTTCGAGATGGTTGCTTGAGAGATGTTCCATTTGACTGCCTCTCAGACAGCCAACCCAACAATTCACGGGCTTGGCGGTCTGACAGCTTTTTGACTTTTCTTAAAGCGAGTTCAACCGTGCTCATGCTGATACGTTATCCAGGAAATCAGCTTGGAGCAAGCGGGGGTTCATCGAGGAATGTCGCCGGGCAACCGCGGAAAGGGGACCGAGATGGAACCGAATGAGGGGCACAGGAAAGGATGTGGAGCGATTTCATTTTCGGTTTTCTTTCGGTCCCCTTTCCGCGGTTGCCTTCTTATTTTCCAGGAGACATTTCTGAAGGCGGTAATTTTTGCGGTTTCACTTTTTCACTCCAGGTGATGATCCCCGCGCCCAGGACGATGAGGAGGATGCCGGCCCAGCGGAGTGGGGAGACGTGCTCGTGTAGGAGGAGTTTGGCGGCTACCGCGGTGAGGACGAAGCCGAGGGACGTCAGGGGCCAAAGGAAGCTCACGTCGCTATTGGACATGAGCACGCAGAGGCAAATGAAGAATATTGTTTCAAGAAACAAGCCCAGGAGAAAAGTCGAATTCGTCATCGCGTCCACCACGATGCGGACCAAGTCCCCCGCTTGGTAACTGGCAGGCCCGCCAATTTCTTTCAGGCCCTTGTTAATCAGTACAACCCCGATCGCCTCGCAAAACAGACCGAAGATTAGTAGCGTTACCGTTTTTGTCATTGAATGCAGAGTCAGCGCCTGTCGTTAAAAACGAAGGCGCTTTTTTGTTGTTCATTGCATGCGCCAACCAAAAAGAAGGTGGAGCGAAATGGGTTAACCGCGAAAAGGGGTCGCAGCAAATCTAAAGCTGAAAGTTGAAAGCTGACAATGGCCTGGAAATGGGGAGGTCGGATCGGTTTCATTTTCGGTTCCACTTCGGTCCTCTTTCCTCGGTTCCAAGCGGTTTCTCATGGTTTCACTGTTTGGATTCTACTCCGAACCACAAGGATACGGAGCCGCGGAGAATAGAAAACATGAACCAACGGAAAAGGGATCGAAAAGAGACCGAGTGAAAGCGTGCGACAACGGCGCCTCGATGCTCCATGCGAATTTCATCCTCGGTCTTCTTTCGGTTTGATTCCGTGGTTACGATTTCATGGATCTTTGGCTTGGCCCTTTCCCTTTTCCGTTCGGCGGTTCAAATGTCCTGGCAACGGACCAGTTGGATCTGACGCCGAGTTATGATCTCACGAACCTTAGGGCTGATCAAGGCCTCGAGTTCGTGACGAAACCCGTTTGTAGAAGGATGTGCGTACAGCTCTGAGTCGCCGATCGGAAGTCGTTCGAGCAGTCCGCAAACATAATGCTCGTCAACCCTGGCATTTTGAAGAAGGCCAAAAACCCGATGAGTCGAACGCACTTGCGCTCGGCGCAGCCTAGGTCGGGCATGAAGACATAGGGCGGTGAAGATCAGGGCGTGCGAAAGCCGGTAAAGCCAGTGACCACCGGCGATGCTGATGTTCAAGAGGAACGGATCCTGTGTCAGCCGGATGTGGCGGACACCGAATCGGTGCGCCGCGTGGGCGCACAACTTGAGAATCGTGGGATGCAAATGGATGTTGAGATGGCCGTTTAGGTGGTCGAGTGTCAGGCCTGTGATTTGGAATTTCTGAATCTGCCCGTACACCTCCCGTCGAAGTTGATCCCGCAAACTGCGGCGAAAAAAATACCGTAGCCCCGCTCGAAACGGAGAATCGGAAAAATGATAGTGATGGTCGATGAGGTCCGGTATTTCGGTCGGCTTGAGAGTCGATCTGCCTTGGAGCAGGACGA
>CANLCA010000094.1 GCA_947487925.1 Verrucomicrobiales bacterium
ATCGATTTCCACCATCTTTTCGCTCTGCACGTCCATGCCTTTTTCGTCCTTTAGGCCCGTCACAATCCGGCGCGCTTTCGTTTCGATGACATCACCAGTCGAGGGATAAGCATAAAGGCCGTCTATGCTGAAAGTGACCCATCCGGGTTGGTCGCGGAGTTGGATCGAGGCCGTTTGCCTGGGCGGCATCACGGTCGCGTCGAAGATGTGCAAACGGCTGTTCGCCGCGTCCGTGAGCCACAGTTCCTTCTCGTCGGGAGTCAGCCCGATGCCATGACTGGGGCAGCCATGGCGCTTCGTCGGACCTTTGGCAAAACCCTGAACCTCAACACGAGTCAGCATCTTTCCGGATTGCAAATCTCCAATCTCGAACCCGAGCAGTTCGTTCACGTTCACGTAACAGCGGGTCGACGCGCCATTCACCGTGAAAGGCCGGATCGCAGCGCCGAACGGTCCAATCTCTCGGAGGATTGTATGCCCCGTCGTTTCCGTCATGCGCAAAAGGGGCGACTTGAGACCCGCCAAAAAGGCATGCTTTCCATCGAGGCTGTAAATCGTGTTGTGCGCCCCGGAATCGGGAACCAGTTTCTTGATCACATCACCCGAGAGCGCATCGATCACGTGCCAGTGAGCCTGCTCGAGCGAGGGGAGATACATCACCTTTCCGTCAGGCGCCAGAGCCATCCGATCACAGCCGCCTTGGTAGCCTTTTTCCCAAAGCAACTTCCCCGAAACAAGATCGAAGCTCATCAAAGTCTTGATCGTGCTGACGTAGAGCCTTTGGGTGCCGGCGTTCGCCGCGATGCCTTTAACGTTTAGTGGTTTCCCGGTCTCGTTCTGCCCGGCGGAAGGGAGGCGCTTGACAAACTGGTGGCCCTTGTCGATGTCGAACACAAGGATGCCATGGCCCCCGTACTCCAAATAGTCGCGAATCCCAGGTGTCGCTACGTAAAGGAGCTTGCGCGGCGCCGAACGGCTGTTCTCCGACTCGGCGCCCTGCACCGTGCCGAGCCAAAAAGCCGCGAACAGCCCGATGCCGGAGCGGAAATTAGCGACGAGCCTGGAACTGAAAGCCTGGATGCGAAGAGAAATCATAACGCAAAGGATGAGAACGAATCATGACATGCCCCGCCGGGCACTCAAGCGAAGAAAAAGACAGCGAAGAAAAAGACTGGAAGGCCGGGTCCAGCGGCGCAATGCGGGTGCCGGAGCCCCACAACCCTACCGGTACGGTTCATGGAGAGGAAACACCTCCAACTTTTAGACGTGAATCGAGGCCATGAACCCAGTCGGTCGGAGCGCGGCCTTCAGGCTGCGATGGAGAAATCGGTGGAGCTCTCACTGTCTCAAGTTTTCGCAGCCTAAATGACGGAGGTTAACTTTCAACTTTCAGCTTTCCGTTTTTATCTCCAAACTCCTTTTCTTATGACGAACCTTCTCGATGCACTCAAACAATTCAGCTTGATCGTGGCGGACACCGGTGATTTCGAAAGCATCCGCAAATACCAACCGCGGGACGCCACGACTAACCCCAGCCTGTTACTCAAAGCAGCGCAGATGCCCGAGTACACGGACATTCTCTCCCGCACGCTCACGGAAACAAAAGCGCAGGCAGGCACACTCGAGGCCTCTGTAAAACTCGCACTGGACAAGCTCTCTATCGCGTTCGGACTCGAGATTTTGAAAATCGTTCCCCACCGCGTTTCAACCGAAGTGGACGCCCGCCTCAGCTTCGACGTTGAAGGCTCCGTGGCCAAGGGGCGAACTCTGATTCGCTATTACGAAAGCGCCGGCATTCCGAGGGAGCGCATCTTGATCAAACTCGCCTCGACGTGGGAGGGCGTTTGCGCCGCGAGGCAACTGCAAAAGGACGGCATCCGCTGCAACATGACGTTGCTGTTCTCGTTTGCCCAGGCCGTGGCCTGCGCCGAGGCGGGCGTGCAACTCATCTCCCCGTTCGTCGGCCGCATTCTGGACTGGCACAAAAAGAACAGCGGGCGCGCCGACTACCCGCCCGCTGAAGATCCCGGCGTGGTTTCCGTTACCAAGATCTACGACTACTACAAGCAACACGGCTACAATACGGAAGTGATGGGAGCCAGTTTCAGGAACATGGGCGAATTGATCGAGCTGGCGGGATGCGATCTGCTAACCATCAGCCCGGGATTGCTGGACGAATTGCAAAAAAGCAATGGCACGCTCGCCAGAAAACTCGATCCCGCGAAACCCAGCACCGCGCCGATGTCCAAAATCAACCTCGACGAAAAATCCTTCCGCTGGATGTCCAACGAGGATCAAATGGCGACGGAAAAGCTTTCCGACGGCATCCGCCTCTTCGCCGCGGACACGTTGAAACTTGAGAAGTTCATCACTGAAAAACTGCAGAGCTCCTAAGCGGTATCGATGCATTCGGAGATAAACGCAAAGGGAGGCATTTTCGGAGTTCTGGAAACGAGTTGATGCTCACCGGTTCGGTGATGCTTTGAAAAATCACGCCCTTTCGCGACTTTTTACCTGAATGTTCTTTTGCGGTTAGCCCAATGGATTTGCGCCTAGCGTGCGCCTTGCCACCAGCCACAATGCCTGCGCCATACTTGGCCGAGTCAATGGTTTTGGCAAACTGGGTCCGAAACGACTGGGGTCGGGGCGCAGGGAACCCGGAGCATGAGGCGGGAAGTTGAGCCCTTTCGTGCTTCGTTAAAGATGCCGTTGTCGCGCAGAACGCGCTGCCACAACAGGAGTCGAATCGATCGTGATTCTTCTGAGTCCGGCAAGGTCTTTGTGTCCGCCAAAAAGGGGAAAGAGGTTGCGGAAGGAGGCGTCTCGCAGCAGTCGGCGAGCTCAAACTCCATCGTCACTTGCATTCCTTCATGTGACAAGCGCACCTCAATCGGACACTCGGCGCGACCTCCGGACAGCAGCATCAGAAGATTTACCGCCGCCGCCAAGCAGGCGTCCTTCCGGCAAAGGATGTCGGGGAAGGAGGATGACAGATTTCCTGTGCAAGCACCCAGCCGGAAACGGGATTGGCGCTTGAGGCCGAGAAGTATTTCGGCGGCTAGGCGATCGGGCAGCAGACGCTGTTCCGGCGCGGATCCGGCTTCCAGGCAGCGCCAAAAAAGATAGAGCATCCGGTCTTGCTCCTGGAGCTCCTTGAAGACTGCGGACTGCTCTCGGGTGCGGATGCTCGAAGCAAAACCGTCGGATGAAGCCGCGTAAAGGAAGGCAAGAGCGTCCTTGAGTATCCTGTCCAACCTACGGCATTGGTTCCAAGCCGACGCGGTATCCGCGGGCGGCACCCCCAAAAATGCGCGCGCCAGCTGATGGGTTTGTCCCGCTATCTGCTCCAAACACGCGGATAATGATGTCGAGTCCAAGGGTTATTTGTTTTTTGCGACTTTGCTTGTTTTAGGGCGGCGAGCGCATGTCCCCTCAGAATGTCGATCAAGAGCGAAAAAGCAATTTCATCCGTTTCCTGGGTGAATCCCGAATTTGTTGGTTGCTGGGCACCCGCGCCGTGTGAGGACACGCGGCATACCACGGAAAGGGTGAAATCTGTAGGCCCGGTAGCCCCTACTGGGCGCCGCAAACCATCAAAAACTTCGGGATGCGCCCCCGTTTTTCTGTGCCTTCTTGGATAATCTTGAAAAAGGTTGGTTTTATAATCTTGAAAAACAGACTCACAATAGTCTTTGATAGCTCGAACCAACCAAAAGCGCCCTCAAACCATGCGTACAGTCCTCTTTATTTTCGGCGAACTGAACGATCAGGACATCGATTGGCTGATCGCCACCGGCAAAAAACAAAAAATCGAGAAGGGAGACATTCTGATCGAACAAAACAAGCAGTTGAGCGCCGTTTTTATCGTATTAGAGGGAGCTTTCGGTGTGCGGGTCGATAATCAAAAGGGCAAGGAAATCGCCCAGGTTGGCACTGGAGAGATCCTCGGTGAAATGTCACTGCTCGAGGCGCGACCGCCGAGCGTCACGGTCAGCGCGCTCACCGCGTCCTACGTGCTCGCAGTACCCCGACGCAGCCTTGAGGAACATCTGAAACGAGAACCCGCCTTCGCGGCGCGCTTTTATAAGGCCCTCGCTATGTTCCTTTCATTCCGCCTCCGTCGCTTGATCCACTCAAAATCCAAACTCGACGACGATGGGGAATCCGGAGTGGACGAACTCGACTCCAATGTATTGGACACGGTCTACCTCGCCGGGGCTCGTTTTGACCGCATGCTCAAGCGGCTCTCATAAAGGGGGGCCGTCGTCGGTCTCCTTGCAGTACGGCTCGGGGTTCGCTCCATAGCGTTCGCGAAAATACTCGCGTACCGTCAGATCTCCGCGTCTCGCTATACGCGGTTTCTTCCTCCGCTCCTGCTCCTCGATCCAATAGTAGCAAACCGGTTGGACTATTTTCTGGAACGCCGCGTCCCCATACTGCTCCAACAACCGAAACCAAAGATCCCAGTCCTCCTCGAAATCGATCCCTTCATCAAAAAGGCCCACCGCCAAAAGCGCCCTCCGACGCACGAATACCGCGCTGGGAAGCATCGGGTTGGATTTCGAGATCCCTCGCAGATATTCATCCCCACTGTTGAGGTAATCCCCATATTGCTGGTCGAAGATCCGATGAAAACCGCCGTGGATCACCTGTGTCCCTCGGGAAATCGGCTCCAGTGGATGCCGCACAGCGTTCAGAGCGAATGGCGCGAGCACGTCGTCTGCGTCCAGAAACTTGATCCATTCCCCTCGCGCCTGAAGTATCGCGCGATTGCGAGTGTGGCTGACGCCCCGGTTTTGCGGGTTTTCCATCCAGGCCACTTTACCAGGAAAGGCGTTCACACGTTCCTTCTCAACCCTTCGGGTGGACGCATCGTCCACGACGATCACCTCATCAAAAGGACCGAGTTGCCAGCAAACGCTGGCAAGGGCGCGAAAAATATATTCGGGCTGATTCCACAAGGGAATCACGACGGAGATGCTCGATGCCTCTTCGCTCGGTGTAAGCGGTTCGTTGGTGTTCACGTGTCGATGCGCCTTAAGATAAATTTTTATCGCATTGTGGAAATGCTTTTCTGTATCCTATTCCAATCTACTGGAACCCTAAATGGCAAGGCATGCGTAGATCTACCTTACAGGTTCGAAGCAAGGGCCGGAACCCAAAAGGCAGAACCCTGGGTCGCGCTCCCCTCCCACCATGCGGCAGTGCTGGGAAATCGCCCACCCAAAGGTCTTGGATGCTGGGTGCCGCTTTGGTTTGCTGGGGAACGATCCTGTCGGCACAAACTCTGGCCCCACCACTCGCCCTGGCCCGGATAGATTTGATTGGGGCGATTCGGTTGACCCTCTCCCGGGATCCCAACATCCAGATTGAACAGGAACAGGCGGAGTTTGCACGAGGTGCGATTCAGAGAGAGGCCGGCATTTTTGATTTCACTTTCGACACCGCGCTCTCCAAAGGGATCCTCCGGGATCCTCGCACGGAGCTGGAGCGTCTCCAGATTGGCGGGCGCACGAACTTGAGCGATCATGTGAGCGATCTCACCAACCAACGATTCGGGCTGACCAAACAGTTCCGGTCGGGCCCCAGCATCAGCACGGGAGTAGAGGTGAACCGGTTGGATGAGAGCATGGATCAGCCGGCCGTAAACCGTGCGAACGTCAATTTCGTGTTAAACATTCCTCTGCTAAAAGGGTTCGGAACAAGTTCCAAGGGAGCGGCGGAACAAGCGGCGCGAATTGGACACGAGGCGGCGGTACTGGACCTGACCCACGTGACCGCCATGCGAGTATTGAATACCGCGATGGCCTACTGGAGTTGCCTCGGGGCCGAAAAGGAATTATCGATCCTCCGGGCCTCTGCAGTCCGGGCGGACGATTTGTTCAAAAAGGTGCAGCAACTTGTAGCGGGTGGGGAGTTACCAGCGGCCGAGCTAAAGCAAACCGAGGCGGATGTGACGGAAAAACGGGCGGCCGTGGATTCGGCGGAGCAACGGTTCCTTCAAACCCGGCAGAGTTTCGCCCTGGCCATCGGGGCAGAAGGCCAGGAATTGGAAAAAGCCCCACTGCCCTTTGAACAATGGCCTCAAGTTGAAACAAACGCGGCGCCGATTCCGAATTACGCCGGCCAGGATGCCTTGGACCGAAGCCTTATCAGGCGCGCCGACTACCAGTCGGCCCGGAAGAACGAGCGAGCATCAGAGATTCTGGAACTGGCCGCCCGCCGCGATTTGAAACCTCAGTTGGATCTCTCTCTGGAGGCGGGCTACTCCGGACTTTCTGAAGGAAGCCAGTTCCGGCGTTTCTATGGCTCCGTCGACCCGCGGTCAGTAGATGGGCCTAACGCCATGGCCACATTGCGTTTTGTTTATCCTTTTGGGAACCAGACTGCAAAGGGTTTGGTCACTCAACGAAAGGCTTTACTGAAACAGGCCAACTTTCGCGAACAGGATCTCGCTCGGAACATCCGGTCCTCCATTATGGTCGCCTTTTCCGAGCTGGCTCAAACCCGGGAGGAGTTGCTCAAGGCCCGCCGGGCCGCGGAGCTTTTCCAGCAGGCCGTTGTGAACGAACAGGCGAAATTGCGCATCGGGACCTCCACCATTCTCGATGTCATTAGCACGGCCGATCGACTCGCGACGGCTGAAACTAGAGCCACAGCCGCCCTGGTGCGATATGGAATGGTTCTGGCGCGTGTCCGGTTTGAAACAGGCCTCCTCCTCCCCGCGGGAAGCGGCACTCGCGCTGGGTTCACTCTCGAAGATTTTTTGACGATTCCCGGCGACACCCAGCTCCAATCGACGTCTCCGGGCATGGGGACCGGCCAAAGCACGAAAAACACTAGTGGCGCGACTCTCAAAGCCCAAGTCAGGGCGCCCACGCCGCCAGGAGGGGCACTCTAAATGGACCATCAACAGATCTTCCGCAAGGCGGCACTCGACAAACTTTCCTCTCCTGAGCAGTTGGACCAGCTCATGCAGGTCACGGCTCCAAGAGGGTGGATCGCGCTCGCGGCCTGTTGCGCTCTTGTGGTCACCGCCCTTGTATGGAGCATTTTCGGCCGGATCCCAACAAAAGTTGAAGCGAAAGGCATGCTGCTGAAAAAAGGCGGAGTGTTCGTGGCTTCCTCAAGAGGAGATGGGAATGTCATTGAAATCCTGGTCCGCATTGGGGATCTCGTGACTAATGACCAAGTGTTGGCCTACGTCAGCCAACCCGAGCTGAAGCTGCGGATCACACAGGCCAAAGAAACACTGGCTCGGTTGGGGCGTGAGTTCGACTTACTCAAAGGATACCACGATCAGGAAACGCGCCACGAGAAGGAGACCTTCGGAAAACAACGGGAGACGTTTCTTGGAATTGTCCAGGATTACAAGAAGCAGCTCGATTGGCTGAATCAGCGGGTCGCGACACAAACCGAGCTCGAGAAGAAAGAGCTGGTCACGCGGGCGCAGGTGTTGGAGACCCAAATAAGGCTCTTCAACATCCAACACGATATGGAGTCCGCACATGTCCAGCTTGGGCAGGTGGATATCAACGAGTTGCAAAGCCAGGAGCGGCGCCGTCAAGCGATCCAGGAAAAGGATAACCAAATCAAGAACAACGAGGACCAGCTTCAATACCTGGAAAAACTGTTCTTGCTCAACACCCAGATCATCAGCCCATTTCGAGGAAACGTCATCGAGATCATGGCGAAAGAGGGCCAACTCCTGATTCCTAACACTCCGATCTTGAGCCTTCAAGCGGATCATCCCGTGATGGAAGCCTGCCTTTTCCTCCCGCCCGCGCAGGGTAAACTTGTGGACCTCCAGATGCACGTGGCCATCTCCCCGGTCTCCGTCAAAAAGGAAGAGTACGGGTTTGTGATTGCCAAGGTCATCTCCGTGTCGCAATTTCCGTCTACTCCCCAAGGAATGTCGCGCATCCTCGAAAACCAGGCGCTTGTGGCGGAATTCTCCCAGGGCGGCGCTCCAATCGAGGTGCATGCGACTCTCGAAGCCAACACGAACACTTTCAGCGGCTTTAAATGGTCCTCGATGAAAGGTCCTCCTTTAAAAATTACCAGCGGAACCCTCTGCGACGCGTGGATCACCCTGACAAACCAGCGTCCCATTTCGCTCCTATTGCCAATGCTCAAGAACGTTGTGGGAATGTGATCCGTGCCTGCCGACGATAACAAAACGGGAAGCCAGGCGCCGCCCCCCAAGCGCGTCCGAACGCCGACTGTTCTCCAGATGGAGGCGGTGGAGTGCGGGGCGGCGGCATTATCTATCATCCTGAGCCATCTCGGCCGGCTGGTTTCTTTGGAAGAACTGCGAATGGCCTGCGGCGTGTCGCGCGACGGCAGCAAGGCCAGCAACTTGCTCAAGGCCGGGCGGCAATACGGCTTGGTTGGAAGGGGCTTTACAAAGGAAACCTCGGAGCTCCGGAACGTTCCCCTCCCCTGCATCATCTTTTGGAACTTTAATCATTTCCTCGTCCTCGAAGGGTTTGAGAAGAACAAGGTCTACCTGAATGACCCTGCCGCAGGACCCCGTTTCGTAAACGATGAGGAATTCAGCCAATCGTTCACCGGGGTCGTGCTCACTTTTGTCCCGGGCCCTGAGTTTCGCAAAGGCGGTGAGAAGCCCAACCTCATCGGCTCCCTCAAACGG
>CANLCA010000095.1 GCA_947487925.1 Verrucomicrobiales bacterium
CAAAAGGATCTTCTGTCGCAGGCAGCAAAAATCGTGAGCAATCTGAGTCAGGGCTCCATCACCAATGCGCCGCCCGACACCGAAATCATCGCTCTCATCGCGTATCTCCAGCGCCTTGGGACCGACATCAAGGCGGTCCCCTCGACCCCGGTGCCCGTGCCGAAGACGGCGGCGTCGGGTTTGGAGGATCAGTCGGGGAGGCAAGGTTTGTTATGATTCAAAATGTACTGCGTGACATCGGCGGGATCGGGCTCTACGGAGTCGTGTCCGTCTGCCTGTTCTTCGTCGTGTTCAGCGTCGCGCTCATCCGGGCGTGCCTTTTGAAAAGAAACTTCCTCAACTCCATGGGCGCCTTGCCTCTGGACGATGGCCAGCCTGGGTCACCTACAAAAGGAGATTCCCGCAATGAATGACCAACCTCGCGACCCCTTGCTGCTCGACCACGAGGCCGATGGCATCAAGGAACTCGACAACAACCTGCCTCGTTGGTGGGTATGGCTCTTTTACATCTCGATCGCCTTCGGGGTGTTTTACATGACTTACTACCACGTTCTCAACGCGGGCGATCTGCAAATCGCCGAGTATGATAAGGAGCGCACGGTGGGCGAAAGGATCAAGTCTGAAGCCATTGGAAAGTTCGAAGCGAACCTCACGTCGCTCACTCCCTCCAAAGATCCCGCGGTCCTGTCCCAGGGCATCCAAACCTATATGACACTATGCGCCCCGTGCCACCGCGCGGACGGCGGTGGCCTCGTTGGTCCGAACCTTTGCGACGATTACTGGATCCATGGTTCGAACTACCTCGACAGCCTGAAAATCGTCATCAACGGTGTGCCTGAGAAGGGCATGTTGACTTGGCGTGGGGTGCTGAAGCCGAGCGAAATACAGGCGGTCGCGAGCTACATCTACCAATTCCGAGGCACCACACCGCCGAACCCGAAAATCCGGGAAGACCAGGCTGGGCCGGAGAAGCCAAACGTTTATGAGTAGCGTGGCCGGCCCTCGGAATCGTCTCGAATGATCGTCGCCATGGTCGAACCCTCGAACACCCAGGCCCATGAAACTCAGGGGGCCGCGCAGGACATTGATTGGGGCGATTTCCGCGACCATCTTGCCACGGCCGACAGGCAAGGAAACCGACGCTGGGTTTATCCGAAGAAGCCAGGTGGCCCGTGGCACCGCCGTCGTGTTTGGTTCGCCACGTTCCTCATCGCCGTGATGTTCGCCGGCCCATGGATTCGAGTCGAAGGCAACCCGCTGCTCCTGCTGAACATTGTCGAGCGCCGATTCTCCATCCTAGGCCAGATCTTTTGGCCGCAAGACTTCGTCATCTTCGCTGTTGCGATGCTGGTGTTCATCACTGGCATCATCATCTTCACCACGGCATTTGGTCGGCTGTGGTGCGGATGGGCCTGTCCGCAGACGGTCATGATGGAGATGGTGTTCCGCAAGATCGATTACCTCATCGAGGGCGACGCCCACGAACAGCGGGCCCTCGACGCTTCCCCATGGAACATGCGGAAGGTTCTCAAGAAAACAGGCAAGCAAGGGATCTTTCTGGGCCTCTCCTTCATCGTCGGCAACACGCTCTTGGCCTATATCATCGGCAGCGAGCAACTGTTGGCTATTCAGTTTGACGACCCTCGCAAGCACATGACGGGACTGAGCTTCATGGTCTTGTTCACGCTGCTGTTCTATGCCATTTTCGCCCGCTTTCGGGAGCAGGCCTGCACTTTCATCTGTCCGTATGGCCGATTCCAGTCAGCGATGCTGGATGAGAACTCCATGGTGGTTGCCTACGACCACCACCGAGGCGAGAAGAGGGGCCCATTAGTCCGGCGTCAGACCCCGGGCCAGCGCCAGTCTGCCGGCCTCGGGGACTGCGTTGCTTGCCGCCAATGCGTCGCCGTGTGCCCCACTGGGATCGACATCCGCGACGGAACGCAGATGGAGTGCGTCAATTGCACCGCCTGCATTGATGTCTGCGACGGCATCATGGACAAGGTTGGCCGTCCCCGAGGCTTGATCCGCTTCGCCTCCCTGAACAACATCGAGCGAGGGGAACCCCAGCGCTTCACGGCGCGCATGAAACTCTATGCGGGATTCCTTGGAGCACTCATTGCTCTGTTCCTGTTTCTCGTCTTCACCCGAGCTGAGATTGGCACCACCCTGCTCCGTGCCCCCGGCTCTCTCTTCCAGCGAACGCGGGGCGGAAACATTCAAAACCTCTATACAATGAAGGTCATCAACAAGACTTCACGCGAACTGTTGGTGGAGCTCCAGCTGCAAAACATCGCCGGCTCCGTCCGCCTGATGGGTTCAGGCCCTTTCAAAGTGCCCAAGGAGAGCCTCGCTCAAACGTCCGTGCTGGTCGAGCTGGACCCCTCGGTACTGAGCGGAAACAGCACGAAGCTCACTCTCGGGGTCTATTCTGACGGCAAACTCCTGGAAACCGTGACGACTGGTTTCGTGGGTCCTCGGAGATAATCTGCATGAATTCGAAAGCCAAAAAACACCCAACGAACTTCTGGCCCTACGCCATCATCGCCTGGTTCGTGGCCTTCGTCTCCGCTCTTGCCGCGTGGACAACTTTCGCCGTAGGGCAGAAAATGGACCTCGTACGCCCCGACTATTACGAGGAAGAGGTTCGTTTTCAAAACCAACTCGACCGACTGAACCGCACGACCGCCATCCGGGGTGAGGTGCTCGTCCAACACGATGCTGCAAAGCGGGAGGTATTGCTGATTCTGCCCGCGTCTCATCTTGGCGCTGGGCTCGCTGGGCGCCTCCACTTCTACCGCCCATCGAACGCTTCGCTCGACTTCGACGTTCCTTTGGCCGTTGATCCGAGGGGCCTCCAGCGCATCAGCACGGACGGGCTTCTCGGCGGTTCCTGGAAGGTGCGAGCTCAGTGGACAGCCGGAGGTCTGGACTATTTTATCGAGCGACAGATTGTCGTGGATGGAAGCCGTGCTGTCGTCCGATCTGCAGGGGAACCAAGGTTGTAGCATGATGGCACTTTCTGCGGCCTTTCTACTCGGTCTTGCCGGGAGTCTGCATTGCGCAGGCATGTGCGGCCCGCTCGTGCTGGCGCTCCCGAAGATTCGGCCTGGGACAACGCGCGAGTCCACGAGCCGTGTGTGCTATCACCTCGGCCGCATGGCCTCGTATTGCCTGCTCGGACTGGTCCTCGGATTCTTTGGCCACGCCGCAGCCCTGGCTGGCTTTCAACGCTCGCTGTCTATCTTGCTAGGGGTCACGTTGCTCGCCAGTTTGTCGATGGCAAAAGGAGTTCCGTTCGCGGGGATGGCGTGGCAGTGGGTCGCGCTAATCAAAGCCGGCATGGGAGGGGTTCTGCGGCGAAACTCCTTGGCTTCCCAGGCGATAATGGGTGCGCTCAACGGCCTTCTCCCTTGCGGACTCGTTTATGTGGCGGCTGCCGGCGCGGTCTCAACCGGAGATCCTTTCACGAGCGCCGCTTATATGACCTTCTTCGGCCTCGGCACCTGGCCTATGATGTTGGGCATCCACTTCAGCGGCCAACGCCTCCCTACAACCTCACGTCTTCCGCTTGGCAACGTCACGCGCATCGCGGTGGTCTTGATGGCCGTCCTGTTGATCTTGCGTGGACTGGAACTCGGCATTCCGTTCGTGAGCCCAAACCTTCCATCCTCCAACGGCGCGCCGGCGTCTTGTCACTGAATCGATCCCTTCGCGATCCTGAGATCGATCGACAACTCATCCTCGTTCACTCCCTGCGGTTTTTCCGTCCTTGTTGCCGTAGGAGGAGCCTAGCCATACAGTTTGTGTTGGGCGGTTGGGAGAAGGTCTGGATCTGGGGCCAGTACCGGGTGCGAATCTGGTCCGACTTGACGCCCCAATCACGGTTGACCTTGAAGTCGGCGGGGTTCAGTTTTTTGCTTTACCTATTCGATGCCAAACGGCCTACAATGCCGGCCTCATGATCCTACACCTGCTGACTACCCGCACCGTCATCGCCTGTCTCATGGTGTCATCCGCCATCCTGGCTGAAGCCCAGTCTCAGCGGGAGGAAGTCCTTAAGCGAATAGAGGAGACCAAGGGCACTTATGAGGACATCGCTCTGAAGATCTGGGGTTTTGCCGAAGTCGGCTACCAGGAGACGAAGAGCTCGGCGCTCCTCCAGAGTCAGTTAAAAAAGGAAGGCTTCACCCTTCAGACAGGCGTTGCTGGGATTCCCACCGCCTTCATCGCCAGCCATGGCAACGGGCATCCCGTCATCGCGATTCTTGGCGAATTCGATGCGCTTCCTGGCGTTGCTCAAGCCGCTGTCCCAGAACGATCCCCGATCGCAGGTCAGCGAGCCGGCCACGCTTGTGGCCACCATCTTTTTGGAGCCGGCTCAATCGCAGCGGCGGTCGCCGTGAAAGAGTGGATGAACAGCACCGGGCAGAAGGGCACCCTCCGGTTCTACGGGACTCCAGCCGAAGAAGGCGGCTCCGGGAAAGTGTATATGGTACGCGACGGCCTCTTCAAGGACGTCGACGCCGTCCTCCACTGGCATGCGGGAGATCGCAACGAGATCACCATGACTAGTTCGCTGGCGAACCAGTCGGCCAAATTTCGATTCCACGGTGTTGCCTCCCATGCCGCCGCCGCACCCGAGCACGGTCGGTCCGCGCTCGACGGCGTCGAATCCATGAACTTCATGGTGAATATGTTGCGCGAACATGTCCCTGACAGCACCCGCATTCATTATGTGATCACCAAGGGCGGTGAGGCGCCGAACGTCGTGCCTGCCAGCGCCGAGGTTTACTATTACGTGCGCAGTCCGAGCCGCGCGATCAACCATGCGGTTTTTGAACGCGTCGAAAAGGCTGCGCAGGGTGCGGCGCTTGGCACCGGGACCACGGTTGATTGGGAGATCATCCACGGAGCCTATGAGCTGCTCCCCAACACCGCGCTTGGCCAGGCGATGCATCACAATCTCACCGCTGTGGGGGGCGTTCATTACAACGACAAAGAACGGGCTTTTGCCGACAAGATCGGCCGCACCTTGGCTGGTGGGAAGGCGGCGGCCGTCGAGCTCGCCTCCGGCATTCAACCTCTCAACCTGAGCGACAGGCCACTCCCGGCATCGACCGACGTGGGGGACGTGAGTTGGACGGTTCCAACCGTGGGACTGAAGACCGCGACGTGGGTTCCAGGCACACCCCCCCATAGCTGGCAGGCCGTCGCTTGTGGTGGAATGTCCATCGGCGCCAAGGGCATGGTGGTTGCTGCCAAGACCATTGCGCTGACCGCAATCGATCTTTTCATCAAGCCTGATCTCATCGCCAAGAGCCGCGGGGAATTCGAGAAACGGCGCGGAGCCGATTTCAAATACGCTCCTTTACTCGGAGATCGCAAACCGCCCTTGGACTACCGGAATTGACCTGCCCGTCGCCACCTACGATTCACGAACCCTGAGGGCGGCAGTTTCCAGCGACGAATCTTCGAAAGGTCCTGCGTCTGAGGATAACCTGAGTCGCTCACCCCCATATCACACCTGGCCCCACAGGTCAGGCAGTGCCCCAATGAAGACTGCTGGGCAGACTGTATTGATCTTTTCAAATCACCAGCTCCGCGCGGCACTCGTTTTCCCCGGGTGCCAGGGTCACCTTGAAGCCCAGCTTGCGGGCAATGCGCTGCATCTCGTGGTTGTCGGCTAAGATCGTGGCTGTGATACGTTCCAGTTTTTCTTCGCGCCCCACACCCACCAAGAGATTCAAAAGCTGAGTCCCAAGACCATGCCCTTGCCACTGGTCCCCAATTGTGAGGGCGAATTCAGCTTCGTTTGCGCCGTGATCTTTGCTGAGTCGGCCGACGCCGATAATTTCTGACGCGTGCGTGTTGGGGTTGCGACGCTCCGCGACCAGCACCATCTCGCGATCGTAGTCGATGAAGCAGATGCGGCTGAGGCGCTCATGGGCGATGCGTTGATCCAGCTTGAGCTGGGTGAAGTAACGGAGGTAGACGCTTCGCTCGGAGAGCGTTTCATGGAACTTCACCATCAGCGGCTCGTCCTCGGGTCGAATGGGGCGGACCGTCACGGACACACCGTCGCGCAGCCTCCAGTGGGTGACGTAGCGAACCGGGTAGGGACGAATCGCTAGTCTTGGAAGCTGATCTTGGGAAGTTTCGGGAGGGTGCAGCAAGATCCGGGCATCCAGCGCGAGCATCATGTTGGATGAGACGCGCAGAGGGTTTATGTCGATTTCCGCAATCCAAGGCTGTTCGGCGACGAGTTGGCTGAACCGAACCAGGAGCTGCTCCAGGGCTGCCAGATCCACAGCTTTTTCACCGCGCACACCCTTCAGCGCCGCGAAGATCCGGGTCTGCTCCATCAACGACCGGGCGAGTGTGGCATTGAGCGGCGGTAGGCCCAGGGCGCTATCTTGAAAGACTTCCACCAACTGCCCTCCGGCGCCAAAAAGCAGGATAGGCCCGAACTGAGGGTCAATGCTGCTGCCCAGAATGAGCTCGTAGCCGTCTCTCGGAATCATCGGCTGCACGGTAACCCCCAGGAAATGATGGCTCCCAGCCCTTTCGCTGACGGACTGCTTAATCTGCTGCCACGCGAGGCGCACGGCCAACGCGTCGCGCAGATCCAGCCGCACCCCGCCCACGTCCGTTTTGTGCGTGAGCGTGTATGAAAAAAGTTTCATGACGACCGGAAAACCCATTTGCTCAGCGTGCCCCACGGCCTCGTCTTCATCCAGTGCGACACGTGTCTCGACCGCCGGAATATCGTAGGCAGACAGGAGAGTCTTGGACTCGACCTCCGTGAGCAATCTACGGCCGGCCTTGCGGACTCCGAGGATGATGGCATCCGCCTGCTCTTTGCCGCGATCGAGGTGCGTGCGGCCCGGCTTGACAACCGTGGCTGTCACGAGATTCCTGACGTCGGCTGCTGCAGGCTCAGGAGCGAGCGTAGGCGTTTCGTAGAGGGCGCGCAGGTTGTCGCTGTAGCGCCACATGAGGGCGAAAGCGCGGGAACCCGTATCGGGATAGTCGAACGTGGGAATGCCGGCGGCGTTGAAAATCCCTCTACCGCCCTCCACTCCCCGACCGCCCATCCAGCTCGCAAGGAGAGGTTTGTCGGCTAAATTTGGCAGGGATCGGATAGCTTCTGCCGTGCCGGAACTCTCGGTCATGGCCTGCGGTGTCAGGATGACCAGGACGCCGTCGGATTGCGGGTCTGCAATGGCGAGTTGGACCGCCTTGGCGTAGCGTGTGGCGTCGGCGTCACCCAGCACATCGACAGGGTTGCCGTGACTCCAATGAGGCGGAAGCAAGTTATCCAGGGCCTCTTTAGTGCCAGGTTGCAGGGGAGCCAGAGAGCCCCCGCTCGCGACGAGGGAGTCCGTGGCGAGCGCGCCCGGCCCGCCCGCATTTGTGACGATGGCGAGGCGAGGTCCCCGTGGACGCGGTTGTTTCGCCAGAAGCTCGGACATGTTGAACAACTCGCCGATGGTATTCACTCGCAGGACTCCGACTCTCCTGAAAGCGGCGTCGAGCACCGCGTCGCTGCCGGTGAGCGCGCCAGTGTGCGACGCGGCGGCTTTGGCCGCGGCCGCGGTGCGTCCCACCTTGAGAACGATGATGGGTTTCGTCAGGGCGACCTCCCGAGCCGCGGACAGGAAGCTACGGGCGTCGCCAACCGACTCCATGTAGCAGACGACGCTCTTGGTGTGGGGATCGTCGCCGAAGTGCGTGATGAGATCTCCCCACCCGACGTCGAGCATCGAGCCCACCGACACAAAGGCGCTGAACCCGACGTTTTCGCGAAAGCTCCAGTCGAGCACGGCGGTGCACAGCGCACCGCTTTGGCTGAGGAAGGCTACGCTGCCGGGTTGCGCGATCCCATCGGCGAACGTCGCGTTCAGCCGCGCGTTGGGCACCATGAGGCCGAGGCAGTTCGGTCCGAGCAGCCGCATTCTCGAGCGCCTCGCTTCGATCAGGCACTCCTGTTCCAGGGCCGCCCCCGTGCCGCCGCACTCCCTGAAGCCCGCGGAGATGATGATCCCCGCGGGGATGCCTGCCTTTCCACATTCGCGGATAATTCCTGGCACTGTGGTCGCGGGCGTGGCGATGACGGCCAGGTCAACTCTTTCCGGCAGCGATGCGA
Source organism: Verrucomicrobiales bacterium (assembly GCA_947487925.1). Lineage (GTDB taxonomy): Bacteria > Verrucomicrobiota > Verrucomicrobiia > Limisphaerales > F1-80-MAGS106 > F1-80-MAGS106. Next base: position 8,150 of record CANLCA010000095.1, read on the forward strand.
CAGTCGGGAACGCCGGGATCCCGAGCACCGTGGCGCGCTTCGGATTGATCGGGTACACTTTACCCTCGAACACGCCCAGATTTTTCATCACGGCCCAGCCGACGCTCCCTTCCTTTTCCGTGGCGCCGACGATGGCGACGGCCCTCGGTGAAAACAGGGCCTCCAGAGGGTTGCGTCGTGCCTGGCGAAGGATGTCGTGGGCGTGCTCCAGGGATCCAGGTTGGTTGGGTGGCATGACGGAACTATTGTTTCGGAGAGCGCACCAACAGCAAGGGGCGCGGACTTTGCTTCATCAGACTTCCAGCGACCGACCCGAGCAGGGCTTTAGAAAGCCCACCGCGTCCGTGGGAACCCAGGCAAATCATGTCCGCACCGAAGCGCTCCGCCTCCTCGCGTATCGCGTCCGCCACATCGCGATGTTCGATGACCTCAACCTCGGTCAAGATCCCGCGGGATTCGGCTTCAGAGGGGATTGATGCGCGGAGTTGTAGGAGGCAGTC
>CANLCA010000096.1 GCA_947487925.1 Verrucomicrobiales bacterium
GCGAAGCGGCCAGCGCGCGATGGGAATTCGGACCGACCAACAGAAGCCCGGTGATGATGCAGGCAACAAAGCTCATGCGATGCCACCAAACGATTGCGCGGAAAACGTTTTTTGAATGAAGGTGCTCGCTCATTCGCAAGGAGGTCGTCTGCCCTCGTGAATCACTTCCTGGCATTGTTCGCTTGAGCCTATTCGCAAGCCGTTCAGGTTGTTTGTCCGGCGACTTTTATCTCACGCTCAGCGGGATTGGACAACACTCACTCGACATCATCGAACACCCGGATGATGGCGCTGTTGTCCAGCGCGCCGAGCCCCTGCAACTCCGCTTGTTCCAGGAGCTGCGCGTGCGCCCGGCTCAGAGGCACTCGAGCGCGGCTCCCATCGGCCGCGCTCAGAATCAACCGTACGTCCTTCAAATGCTGGGAGAGCCGCGCCTGCGGCTCGAAGTCGCCAGCGATCATCTTGTCGCCCTTCGTATCCATCACCCGGGAGTAGCCCATGCTTTCCCGCAACACGGCGAGCGTTTGTTCAAGGTCGAGCCCCAGCTTTCCGGCGAAGGCCAGTCCTTCGGCGAGCACCGCCCGGTTTAATCCTAGAACCAGATTGCTCACCAGTTTCATCTTGGAGGCGCTGCCCGAATCTCCACAATGCAGAACCCTGGTCGAGAGACACGCGAACAGATCGTCGCACTGCGCCATCGCTTCGGCGTCTCCGCCCGCGATAATCAACACTTCACCCTGCCGGATCTGGCTGCTGTTCCCGGAAATCATGGCCTCCACATAAGGCACGCCACGGCCAGCCAATCGGCGTGCCGCCTCGAGGACGGCTTCAGGCCGTCCGGTCGTCGTATCGATGATCACGTGGTCGGAACGAAGATGAGGTTCCAGTTGTCCGAGGACCGTTTGAACAGCATCGCTGTTGGGGAGACTGAGAATGATCCGGCGGCACGAGACGGCTACCTGGCAAACACTGGCCCCAGTGCGACCTCCTCGATTCAGCAAGGCGCCCAGACGGGCGGCGTCGATATCAAAGCCCAGCACTTCGAATCCGCGCGCCAGGAACCGTTCTGCCATCGCACTGCCCATCAGGCCCAAACCAATCAATCCGATCACCTCGCAGTCGGAAGCTTCTTCCGCTGCGGCAACCGCCGGCGACGATTCAGAACCCTCTGGAAACAAAGTCATTCCTTACAGGCTATTGGTTGAACTCGACTGTGAACACACGAAAACTGCCGATTCTCATGCGGAAACTGACAGTGGCACGCTCCTGAGTGACTTCGATACTTCACATCCAGTTTGTCGTTGGCTGGTTCTTGCAGGGAACCCAGTGTCGCCGGCGCGTTGCTCGGTCGCCATTTGCCTACGCGAGAATTCCCTTCACGACATTCCCAGCGATGCCGGTGAGTCGGGCGTCGAGGCCTTGATATTTCACGGTCAGCCGAGTGTGTTCGATGCCGAAGAGCTGCAGGATGGTGGCGTGCAGGTCGTGGACGCTGACACGGTCTTCGACGGCGTTGTAGCCGAGTTCGTCCGTCGCACCGTAGGTCAGGCCGCCCTTGATCCCACCACCAGCCAGCATCATCGAGAAGCCCTTAATGTGATGGTCGCGCCCGTCTCCTTGAGCCATCGGCGTACGGCCAAACTCACCTCCCCAGACGATGAGCGTGTCGTCGAACATCCCACGGCGCTTCAGGTCGGTGATCAACGCCGCGGTCGCACGGTCCACCTCCGGAGCTTTCAACTCAAGGTGGGCTTTGATCTCGCCGTGGTGATCCCAGTCGCGATGATAGAGCTGGATGAAGCGCACGCCGCGCTCCGCCAGGCGGCGGGCGAGCAGGCAATTCGAAGCGAACGATCCGTCGCCTGGATTCGCGCCGTAGAGATCGAGGACTTGCTGCGTTTCGTTCGTGATGTCCATCAAGCCTGGCACACTGCTCTGCATGCGGAACGCCATCTCGTATTGGGCAATGCGCGTCTGAACCTCGGCGTCCTGGGCCCGATCGTGCTCGATTCGGTTCAGATGGTTGACCGTGTCCACGATCTCCCGCTGGGAGTCGGTGCTCACACCGGGCGGATTCTGGATATAGAGCACGGGGTCGCCCTTGGACTGGAACTTGACGCCTTGAAACTGGCTTGGCAGAAACCCACTGTGCCACTGGCGCGCTGCGATGGGCTGCATCTGCCCGCCCTTGCCCGCCGACATCAGCACGACGTAGCCGGGCAGATCCTGAGTCTCCGTACCCAGCCCGTAGAGCAGCCAAGAACCCATGCTCGGACGGCCTGCGACGATGGATCCTGTGTTCATCAACGTGTGCGCCGGGTCATGGTTGATCTGCTCGGTGTACATGGAGCGAATGATGCAGAGATCGTCCGACACGCTCCCGATGTGCGGGAACTGCGTGCAGATTTCCTGCCCCGATTTTCCGAACTTCCCGAAGTCAAACTGTGGTCCGAAGCATTTCAGCTCCTTGCCTTGCAGCTGTGCGATCTGTTGTCCCTTGGTGAAGCTCTCCGGCATCTCCTTGCCGTGCATTTCCTTCAACTTCGGTTTGTAGTCGAACGTCTCCAAATGAGACGGGCCACCCGCCTGGTAGAGGTAGATGACGCGTTTGCATTTCGCGACGTGGTGGTGCGGGTTCACAACGCCGCGCCTTTTGTCGGCACCGGCGGCAAACATTCCTGGGCTGAGCAGTGCGTCGAGGGCGAGCGCGCCCAATCCCGCGCCCGTGCGGCGCAGAAATGTGCGGCGGGCGATGTCGGTGGTGTGCGAGTCGAATGGAAGAGGGTTCATGGCTCAGTTCCTCGTGACGACTTCGTTCAGATTCAAAATGGCGCGGGCGACGCTCGTCCACGCGGCCAGTTCTGGAGCGTTCCCTTTCGGCATGGGTGCTTCGCCGACGCGCAACAGCTCCTTCGCTCCGTTGTTGTCCGTTCGGTAGCGCGTGAGTTGTTGGTCGAATAAAGTGCGAAGCAGTTGGATCTCCTTCGGGTTCGGTTGGCGAGTCAGTGCGCGTTGATACGCCCAACTCAGGCGCTTCTCGAACGTACGACCGCCGCGGTTCACGATGTTCGCCGCGAAGACGCGTGCCGCTTCGACGAAGATGGGATCGTTGAGCAGATTCAACGCCTGCAACGGCGTGTTGGAGCTCATGCGGATGGCGGTGCATTCCTCCCGGCCCGACGCGTCGAAGTTCATCAGCAATGGATGCGGGAAGGTTCGCTGCATGTGCGTGTAAAGCGTCCGGCGGTACAGTTTCGAACCGCGGTCGTGGGTGTATTCGCGCTTGGGAAAATTCAGCGGCGCGTAGTAGCCCTCGGGTTGATAGGGACGCACACTCGCACCACCAATCTCCGGCACGAGCAGGCCGCTCATGCTCAAGGCGTTGTCGCGGATGAGTTCAGCGTCGAGACGCAGCCGGGACTGGCGTGCGAGCAGGCGGTTCATCGGATCCTTTTCATCCAGCGCCGGTGTGCTGGTCGAGCTTTGGCGGTAGGTGCCCGAGGTGACGATGAGCCGAACCAGGTGTTTCACATCCCAGCCGCTGTCCATGAACTCACACGCGAGCCAGTCGAGCAACGGCAGGTGCGTGGGCCATTCGCCCTGGGTGCCGAGGTCATCGAGCGTCCGCGACAAGCCGGCGCCGAAATAGATTTTCCAGAGCCGATTGACGAAGGCGCGGGCGGTCAGCGGGTTCTGCGTAGAGGTGAACCAGTTCGCAAGGTCGAGGCGGTTGGCGCGTTCGCCGCCGGTCTTCGCCAGGGACGGCAGAAAATGCGGGACAGCCGGTGGCACTAATTCGCCGGAGTCACTCATCCAATCACCACGGGGCAGCACCCGCATGTCGCGCGGCTTGTCGCGCGCCTCGCTGACGAGCGTGGAAGGGACTTCCGCCGCGAGAAGACTGCGCTCCGCTTGGAGGCGCGCGCGTTGCCGGACCCTCTTGGTCAGTTCCGGCGCTATCGTGCGGTAATGGCCGGCGATGGCTTGTCCCTGCTTGTCGTCGCGTTTCTCGGGAGCGAGACGCAGGGCCTGCAGGACGTCGTCGTGAACCGGCGACTTCGGCAACGGCTTCTCAACCGGGGTGAGCCCCAGTTGAAACTTGCCAATCGTCGCCTTGCGCTCGTAATGGTCGTGCCGCAAACGCACGGTCACCACGGTGTTGCTGGTCGTGACAAGCGGTTCGGTGAAATGAAACGCAGCCTGGTGTTCGCTCGAGTGCCCGATCGGGATCCCCCAGCCGGTTTCTTTGCGACCATCTAACATCGCGAGGGCCGGGAAGCCTTCTGCCTGCGCGCTGGTGATGACATGAGCCAGCTTTACGGGACGCGACGATTTCCGGTTGCCCACCAGAACCTCGACCTCAGTGACGATGAAGCTGGTGCCACCGCGGGCGACGCGGTTTCCAGCGTACTGCTCGTCCTTGTAGGTCTGCAATCGTAGGGCCCACCAAGTGCCTGCGCCTGGTTTGAAGGTGACGGTGTAAGTATCGTTGTCGGCGTTTTTGCCGCTCGCCCAGAGGATGTTGTCGCTGCCGTTGGTGAGCGTTGCTCCGTTCACCGATGTCGCAGTGAGCGGCGCCTGGGCTTTCCAGGTCACGTTGCTGGCGCGGTCGAAGGCGAGCACGGCGGCTTCCCAGTTCGTGCGACCCGCCGAAAGCTGCGCGTCTGCCACCCGCTCCATCCGCTTCTTCAACGCCGCACTTTCTGCGTCCAGTTTCTCCAATCGCCTCTTTTGTTGGGGTGACGGCAACATCAGTTTTGGTCCCCAGTTGCCCTCTGAGAATCCGCGGTCGTAGAAACCTTGCTCCTTCAAGTCCGCGAAGAAAGCGGCCATGGAATAGAAATCTCTGGTCGAGAACGGATCGAATTTGTGGTCATGGCACTCGGCACATCCCATCGTCGAACCGAGCCAGGTCGTCGAGGCCGTTCGCACACGGTCTGCGGCGTACTTGGCAAGGTATTCCTTGTCTTGAATTCCGCCTTCGGTGCTCATCCGATTCAGTCGGTTGAAGGTCGAAGCCACTTTCTGCCGCTCCGTGGCGTCGGGCAAAAGGTCTCCGGCGAGTTGCTCGCGGGTGAACCGATCAAACGGCAGGTTTTCGTTGAACGCGCGGATCACGTAATCGCGATACGGCCAGACGCTGATCGGCACGTCGCCGTGATAACCAATCGTGTCTGCATAACGCACCAGATCGAGCCAGTGCACCGCCAGTCGCTCACCGTAGTGCGGCGACTCCAGCAACTCGTCCACGAACCGCTCATAGGCTTTCGGGTCGCGGCTCTTCTCGAATCGCCGCCACTGTTCTGGCGTCGGTGGAAGACCTGTGAGGTCCAGCGACACGCGGCGGACCAGCGTCCGGCCATCGGCCTCCGGCGAAGGCGCGAGGCCCTCCTTGCGGAGGCGCTCGAGAACGAAAGCGTCAATGGGATGCGTGTGGCCTGCGATGGTTGGCAGTTCCCCTCGTTTCGGCGGACGATAAGCCCAATGCCCGTCGTACTGAGCTCCCTGGGCAATCCAGTCCTTCAGCAACTGCTTCTGTGGGGCGGTCAGATGTTTGCTCGATTTCGGCGGTGGCATCACTTCCTCTGGATCGTTCGATTCGATGCGCGCGATGATTTCACTCTTTTGAGGCTGGCCTGGGAAAACCGCCGTGATGTCGCCATGCTTCGCAAACGCACCCTCCGGTGTGTCGAGACGGAGCTTCGCTTTCCGTGCTTCCCTGTCCGGCCCGTGGCAGGCGAAGCAGTTGTCCGACAGGATCGGGCGGATGTCGCGATTGAACTGAATGTCGCGGAGGGCTGCGGCGCTGCTTTGCGCAACGCCGAATGCGGCCAGCGCCAAGCACCACAGTGGCAGGAGTTGCTTCGCAAAACTCATGCTGGACATCTTCCAGAAGGATGCATGGATTCGAACCATCCAGTCAACTGTGAACCCGCAATTCTCATTCTGAGTGAACTTAGAGGAGTAGAACGAGGGGGAATGGAACAATGCATTCGAAGACGCGGTGTGGGCGAGACGTTGGGTCCATAAAAATGAAACGAGAGCAATGCGTGGCTTCACGCCCTCGGGGCAAGCGTTGGTCCGAAGATGTTGGGGCTGTTCCCAACGGTTGCTTTTGGCCATTACCCGCGGCTTCAAGCCCCGAAATTCGCGGCGTGGACGGGAAAGCTGCTCGACGCCATCGCCGCGGAAAAGTTCCGACCAACAAACCTCGGCGTTTCCCAGGTCCCAGCAAATCCTCTCGCTCAAAACTGAGGATCTCACGCGACGGTCCACAAAAGCTTGGGGTATCATCCAGGATGTCGACACCTCCGTCAGAGAAAGGACACTTCAGCGCTGAATGCAAAAGCTCGGTCCAGAGTGGGTCAAGCACACCACTCTCGTTCAAAGTAATCATCTCTTCACCACGTTTTGTGGGTCTTGCCACAAACTTTATGGAGCGAGGAGGAACCGTCGCCAGGACCCCACGGGCACCGGCAGTCAGAACCTTGACAACTTGCTGGAGATCATCCTTTTCCCAAGCGTCCTTGTGTCCGCAGATTTTTGTCAGACCACGATCACCCGAAAGGACAGCCGCGTCCTTTCCGGTGTCATCCGCAGCAGCGACGCTAAATCCGTGATTTAGTAACAAATCGATTAAACTTCCACCCTGAGTCTTGCAGACATCGAGTCTGAGATGGTCTCCAATTTGTGTTTAATACCGGAAGGTCAACTTGACGCGTTGACCGACGCGCCAGCCATCGATTTGATGGCCTACCTGATGAACACCCCGCTGACTCAAGCCATAAAGGTCGAATAAAACCTCGCTGCAATGCACTTTCAGAAGTGTTCCGTGATCAGCAAAAAAGGGCGCCCGGCTCAACGCCGAGCGCCCTTGTGATTGAAACTAGTTGGTCACCTACGGCCGGCGGAGGCGATAGAATCGAGCGGCATCGCTAGCCGGCGCAGTGTGGGGAGAAGCAGCGCCCGCCACCGCCGACCAAACCCCGGTGAGACTGGTGGCGCTTTCCAACGTGCCGCCGCCGGACCATTCGAGTTTTAGGTTGCCGGATGTGATCGTCGTGGAGGTGAACTGAAGTTTAGCCACCGCCGGAACGAGCATGTAGGCCACCGCGTTCAGGAACATCTTCGCACCGTCTGGCGCGAGGTCGTAAATGCCGGCGGCCTCGGATGTGATGCCGCTTTCACGGCTGCCGCTGAGGAAGACCAGCCGATGCCCCCCGAGTGTGCTCGGTGGCGTGTTTGCCAGCCTCGCTCCGGATTCCCATTCACCCACTACCATGCCTCCGTTAGCACCGCCAACAGCGGCATTGACCGCCAATGCCTTACCACCACTGGGAAGCGCGTCCGTGTTCACCGAAATGCCGAGCTGCACTGTGCCATTGTGAGTAACAGGGTTGGCGTAAGGATTCACCATTACATTGCCAGCACTCAGCGCGACGCCCGCGAAGATCGGGTGGGTCGGATCACTCACCGTCAATCGCGAGGTAGCGGCCGTGTCAGGAATTGTGGACCCGGTGGTGAATCCCAGACGGCTGCTTCGCAGAATATAGCCACCCATGATCATGACGGGCTTTGCCAGACCGTTCCACGCGGCCGTTTCGCTGGCTTGCTGATAGTGGCCACTCGCCACCGATCGGCTGATAATCACCAGATCGGCCGAACTCAGGGAACTGAGATCGGCTTCATCCCGGCTGAGGAAGCGAGTCACCGCATACCCGTTGGCCTTCAGGAGATCCGTGTAGGCCGCGTCGGGCGCTTTCGTGAAACCAACGGCGGCAGCCGCTGTTGTCGGCGCGTCGTCCGCGGCCCCATGGAAACTCACCCAAGCGATCTTCTTGGAAGGCGCCGTTGGGGCTTCAACCACTCTCACAAGTTGAATGCCATTGATGGCGGGCTGGTGTCCATTGCCGACTTTGCTAGATGCCCACGCGGCAGAGATTGCCACTGAGCCGTCCGCGGCAGGCCTGACGTTGTCGAACTGCACGTAGTTGCCCAAGGCTCCGCGATTATTCTCGTCGGTGCTCGTCATGCGACGAAAGATGGGTGACCCGTTGAACTCCAATCCAGACTCCGCTTTGACGTGAAGGGTTGGGGAAACAGAGGCGCCCGTGAGGGAGAAAGTTTCCTCGTAACTGGCCTGAAACGGGAATCCAACGCTGTAAACGATGACGCTGTAGTTGCCAGCGGGAACGTTGTTCAATGTGAGTGAGAACGGATCCAACGAGGCGCCGGTGCTGATGTAACCTTGGAGAAGGACGCCGTTCGCGTCGCCGGAACCGATCGTCCCGCAATACCAGTGATCGGTGGCTGCCGCTGAAAAGGTGATCGGCGTGGCGGCGCCCGCCGCGTCGCGCAGGGCCACTTGGTCAAACAGGAACCCAGTCAGATTGTTCCAATTCTCTTGGAGCGCCACACCTGCGACGTCCGTGGAATTGAGTGAGCCTGGCAAGTTGTCGCCGCCACCGACAAAGTTGATGCCCACATACGGCTGGAGTGTGCTCTTGCTGAGGCCTTGGACCGTGAGAGTTGCGTTCGCGCTGAGCGTGTCC
>CANLCA010000097.1 GCA_947487925.1 Verrucomicrobiales bacterium
CCATTCCTTTGCCATGAAGTTCTTGAATGCAGTGATCAAGAACGTTCGCAATTTCCCCTTCTCGCGATCGGCATCCGCGAGCCAACGATGGGCCAGAAGCCGCGCGAAGAACTCCTGCGCAAGATCCTGGGCATCATGCGGCGACTGCCCGCTCCGCCGCGCGTAAGCGTAGAGCGGATACCAATAGGCCCGACACAACGCCTCCAGCGCCACCGTGGCATCTGTCGTCTCGGTCTGTGTGGCGGCGAGAACGATCGACCAGCGAGTGTTGGGAAACGCGGGCGATTGCGCTGTGGAAGATCGTGGGTTCATTGATAATTGATACGGACAGTGTGCCGCTCTTCCTTACCGAAATCGAATCGAATGTTACACCGTCTACCCAGATGGAAAATCGATCCTTTACGCGGGCCCGGGCCACCGCACCGATCCGAATGGTGTATGCGACGTTCCGGGGGTAATCACCCATCTTCGGGCAAGCTGGGTCGTGCTAATACAACAAGATGTGAATACTAAGGATCTGGACGCCGGTTCACTGTATGGGTGAGGTTCTCAGTCAGCGCCACTTCTTCACCATTAGTGTCTATTAGCGAAAATTAGTGGTTCAACTTCCGTTTTTAGGCTTATTGGTTGAGTGTTTTGGAGTTCGAAGTCGGTTGGGTAGCGGAAGTCGAGGCCGTTTTGGAGGCGCTGGAGGTTGTAAAAGGCTTCGATGAAGTCGAAATCTGGGAGCGGGCCTGTACGGAGGCGGCGCGGAGGTCGGTGGCGACGTGTTGGGCGCCGCTGTCGGTGTGGAAGGGGAGGCGGCAGGGCCGGCCGCGCTGGAGTAGGGCCATGTCCATGGCCGGCAATACGAGGGGGGTGTCGATCCATTCGCCATTGGGGATTGGTGAAAAATCCGCTTGAGCACACGGAGGCAATCGATACATTGGCGAAGAAGTTGTTTTATGAAGAAGAACCCGATCGCCGCTTTGTTGGTGACTTTGCTTTTTATCAGCGCCGTATTTACGGCGTTGCTTGCAACGCGGTATTTTTTTACGGTCCGTTCACTGAAGAGAATGCAGAGCCAGGTCACATCGGTGCAGCAAAGCCGATCCGTGATCCACAAGCTGGCTTTGGAAGCCGTGGAGTACGGCAAGACCGATTCCTCAATCGACCCGATACTGATCAAGTTCGAAATCAAGGGCAAGGCTGGTTCGGGCCCTGGTCTAGCGCCCTCCAAGCCCTAGCCACACAGATTGGGGATTTGAACCATTGAGTGACAGAGACACTGAGGCGAAAAGAAATTGACCGTCCAATGGAACCGAGCGTTGAATATACCAAGGAGATTTCGTCATCCAGGATTGCTTTGGTTTTGGACTTATTGCGTGGTGGGTCGGGGATCTTTTCTCCTTCGTTCGCGAGCCCGAGCGTCTCGACGCCAGGGGTTCAGAGTTTGGGAGGTCATCCATCGAGATATGAGATTCGAGAAACCCTGAGTTTGAGAGGTTATTTCACTATTATTTTATGTCAGACACAGAATTGAGCATTCCTTCGCCCTTGGATTCTTCTCCCGAAGTGGAACAGCTGCGGGCTGAGGTGAAGTCGTTGCAGAACCTGTTTTTAGGCGGGTTGGCAGCATTGTTGCTGTTGAGCGGGAGTGTTAATTTCTTACTCCTGTGGCAGGTCGTTTCGGTCGCCAGGGAGTATGAGGCTCAACGTCCCGGGGTAACTCAGGTCCTGAGTGACTATGAGCGGGTCAGCAAGCCCATGATGACGAAGTTTGTTGCGGACCTCCAGGAGTATTCAAAAACTCATCCTGCATTTCAAGAAGTGCTGGGCAGGTACCTGAAATCGCCTACTCCCGCGGCACCGGGTGGGATGAGCGAGGGACTGCCACCGGCTCCGCCAAAGTGAAGGTCAGGAAGATTTTCTCGTGGCGAATCAGTCCTTGATGGCGCGCGGAACCTTTGGTTTGACAGGGCCAGGACTGGGGGTTTTCTTTTTTTCGTTCCCCGAAGCCAGCACAGAGATTACAGGCCTGCCCATGATCCCTGCACGAGACACGGGTGTGATGGCGACGGCGGTGGGGTTGGTTTGTTGAGCGGATCGTGGGAGGGTGTATTGTCTCTCGGCGGCTGGCAGGATGCGTGTTGTCCAGGACTTCCCGGTTTGGATCTGGACCACCCACAGGGACGGGGTAGAATTCTCTTTGGGGGTTGACCAAGTGACGGTGGGTCGTCCTTTGAGAGACTGGATCCGAACGATCGGGGCGTCAGGCACGGCACTGTCCAACCAGGGAGACGGCGGCACGAGGGCGTCCTCGGGATAGCACTGCTTCCCAAGCCATTGATCGAAGGTTTTTGCCTGGTTGAAAAGAACGTTGGATCCCCAATGGATGTGACCTGAACATCCTCTTTGGGCTCGGGTCAGGGCGATTTGATGGCTGATTTCTTCAGGGATCCAGTTTTTGGACAAGTTTGCGCTAGCCATGCCCGGCCAGACATGACGGTTCAGCGGGTTTTGTTCCGTCCACCAACGAAGCAAGGGTTGGAAACCTTGTTCTTTGGAATCGATACGCCAATAGAGCTGCGGTGCAACGTAGTCGAGCCATCCTTGCTGAAGCCAGAGGCGGGCATCCGCGGCGAGACTTTCATAAGCGTCTAGTCCCCGGATGCCACGTGGATTGTCCGGCCGCCAAATCCCGAACGGGCTGATCCCCACTTTCACCCATGGTTTCTCCGTCTTCACCATCCGGTAGAGGGATTCGACGAACCGATTGACGTTGTCCCTCCTCCAATGAGAGCGGTTCAGGTTTCCCCCTTGGGTTCGGTAGGTTTCGTAGGTCTTTTGGTCCGGGAACTCAGGGTTCTTGAGTGATGAATCAGGGTAAGGATAGAAGTAATCGTCGAGGTGGATCGCATCCACGTCATAACGTTGGAGCACATCCTTGACCACCGAGAGAGAGTGTTCCTGCACCTGCGGAAGGCCAGGGTCGAGCCACTCTAGATTCCCATAACGCCGGATCCACTGTGGATGTGTTTTGGTGACATGGGACGCAGCTGAGGGCGATCTAGCGAGGGTGTAGCGGGCGCGGAAAGGGTTGAACCAAGCATGGAGCTCGAGGCCTCGCTGATGCGCTTCCCGGACAGCGAATTTCAAAGGGTCATATTCGGGTGCCGGAGCCACCCCCATTGTGCCCGAAAGGTATTCGGACCAAGGCTCAAGCTTGGAAGGGTAGAGGGCGTCGCAGGAAGGGCGAACCTGGAGGAGAACCGCATTGAGTCGCATCGCGACGGCGTTGTCGAGCAGGGCAACCAGTTCGGCTTGCTGTTTTTCAGAGGACAACCCCGCCTTTGACGGCCAATCGATATTGCCGACGGAGGCCACCCAGAGGCCGCGGAATTCGCGCTGAACAGCGGGCGGCGTGGAGAATTCGGGTCGAGCCGAGCGGAGGACTGGGCGGCTTTCTGGAGGGCCAGCCATGGCTGTAGTGAGCGGAAACGCCACAACAGCTATCCGGATCATCCGCGAGAAACATCCAATATCTTGTGCTTCGTTTTTCGTGATGCCCATTATATGGTAGGTTTTCACTTTACTTGCAACACCGAATGGTCTTTGTTTTTGGACTGATGTATCTCAAAAATCTCACGGCATTAGGGTTCAAGTCGTTCGCGGACAAGACCACGCTGAATTTCCAGCCTGGCATTACCGCGATAGTGGGCCCGAACGGGTGCGGGAAATCGAATGTGGCGGATGCGATTCGCTGGGTATTGGGAGAGCAATCTGCGAAAGCGCTTCGCGGGTCGGAGATGGCTGATGTCATTTTTAACGGCACCGATTCCCGCAAGGCCCTGAGCATGGCGGAAGTGTCGCTGACGATTGGAGGCGTGGATCAGGAGCATTTGAAAGCGGGCGGAGTGTCCCTTGATTTCAACGAAGTGACCCTGACGCGGCGTGTTTTTCGGGATGGTGGGAGCGAGTATTTCATCAACAAGGCACCGTGCCGACTCAGGGATATCCAGCAGCTTTTCATGGGGACAGGAGTGGGGCGTGCGAGTTACAGCATCATGGCGCAGGGTCACATCACGCAGATACTGTCGAGCAAACCCGAAGAGCGTCGGCTGGTGTTCGAGGAGGCTGCGGGCATCACAAAATACAAGGCTCAGAAGAAAGAGGCGCTTCGGAAGTTGGAGTATACCGACCAAAACCTGGTGCGGGTCGCGGATTTGATTCGGGAAGTGAAGCGGCAGATCGGATCGCTTCAGCGGCAGGCGGGGAAAGCGAAACGGCATAAGCAGCTGATGGAGGAATTGCGCCACTTGGACAGCCAATTGGCACGGCACCACTATGACGTGTTGAAAACGGAAACCGCGGCGCGCGAAGTGGAGCTTTTGGAGGTGTTGGCACGAGGCGAATCCACAGCGCAACAAATCGAACTGGGCGAGAATGAAGTGGGGCACATGCGGGCGGCGATCTCCGCTCTGGAAGGGGAGATTCATAAGTCAAGGCAAGAAGGTCTTGAATTGAAGAGCCAGATGGATCGCAACGAGAGCCGCATTCATTTCACAGAGCAGCGATTGAAGGAACTGGAGGATCAGCACGACTCCGCGTTAAGAGACATTGCACAGGCGGAGGAGCGTTGTCAGGCTGCGAAGGAGGAATTGGCGAGCTTGACCGAGCGCCTGGGGCAGTCGAGCGCCACCCTGGAGTCGCATCGAGCACAGATGCGTGTAAGACAGGAGGCGTTATCGGGGGTCGAAAGCCAGCTTCGCCAAACTCAAGAAGAGGTGCGTCGGGCGCAGACTGAAACATTCTCAACGGTGCAGCAGGTGTCCCGTTCTCGAAACGAGATCAACACGCTCAACCTGCACCGTCAAGGGAACGTGGCGCGACTGGAGAAACTGGCGTCTGAAAAATCCCAGACGGCGGAGGAGACCGTGCGGTTGGAAGAGCGGTTGGTTGAGTTTGCCAGCCAGGTGGAATCGGAAAAAATGGGAGTCGTGACTCGAAGAGACACGGTGGAGGAGCGACAGAAAAGGGCTCGGGATCTGCAGCAAACCGCACAACAAGTTTCCCAGGAGTTAGATTTGACGATGCGGCAGCAGGCCGAGAAGCGATCGCGTCTGACCCTCCTTGAGCAGCTGGAACATTCTCATGAAGGGTTTAGCGCCGGGGCTCAGGCGGTGTTGAAACAGACCCGAGATGTGCTCGGTTCGCTGGCCGACAAGATCCGTGTTCCGGACACGCATGTGGTGGCGATCGAAGCGGCGCTAGGGCAGGCACTGCAACTGGCTTTGACGGCCCAGAGCCTTTCCGCGCAGTCGATCTTGAGTGATTTGGCGATGCACAAGAAAGGAAGGGCGAGCATCGCGAGCCTGGATCTCTGCGGTTCTCTTCCCGCTTTGATTCCTCATGAAACACCATCGGACTTGCCCGAAGGCTTAATCCCGGCGATGAGCGTCGTGCATGCTGATCCTGCGGTGAGCGCTCTGGTGAACGGGTTGTTAGGACAAACCCTGATTGCGGCCGACCTTGAGGCCGCCACGAGCGCCTGGCAGAGCTTGGGGGGGCGCCACGATTTTGTCACCAAAGCAGGAGATCTGTTGAGCAAGTATGGCGTTTATACCGGTGGCTACGCGAATGGAAACGGTTCTGGCAAGGCGCCTTCATCCATCCTTGGGCGCAAGAACCAGATCGAGGAATTGAAAAGCCAGGTCGCGCGCCTTCAGGAGCAAGTGAATGAACTCAGTCGCAGGAAGGGCGCATGCCAGGCTGAGCAGACTGAACTCCAGGCCAGCTTGCAGCAGGCCCAGACTGAACTGAGGTCTCATGAGGTGGCTGTCGCCGCACGGGAGGGGGAGTTCCGCGCCCTGGAAAACTCCTTGAAAACACTGCGACAAAAAGCGGACACGATTGTTTTTGAAACGGAGCTGGTGAAGGGGCAGGAATCGGAGAGCGAACAGAGACGCGAGAAATTGAACGCCGCCCTCTTGGAGGCTGAGGATCGAGAGAAGGCGCTCCATGGCCGGACCGCGGAGGGAAACGCCCGAATGGAGAGTTTGCGGCACGATCGGGATTTGGCTACAGCGGCTCTGACGGAAGTTAAAGTGGCGCTTGCGACCGAAGAGCAGTTGTACGTGTCGTCCGCGAATCAACTCAAACCCCTCGAGCAACGGATTCGTGAATTCGGCCAACGGATCGATCAACGGAAAGCCGAAACCGCGTCGTATTGTGGTCGCAAGTCGCAGGCCGAGACGGAAATCCTGGAGGCGCGCCAGAGGAACGCATCCCTGGCGCAGGAGCGAGAGCGGGTCAATCAGCAGATTGCGGCTTTGGTTCAAGACAAGTCGAGCCAGGAGGGGCGACTGACCACGAGAGAGGAAGCGGTGCGTGGATGGCGGATCTCTCACACATCGTTGTTACAGCGGAAGGGAATTTTGGAAGTGGAGCTGGCTCAGCGTTCGATGGGCGCCCAAAACTTGTGCGAGCGAATTCAGCAGAAGTACCAGGTGAATTTGGTGGACGTTCGGAGTGAGTGCATCACGATCACGTTGGCGGATAGCGGTCCTTCAAAAGTGGAGGTTCTCACCCCGGAGGACATGGCTTCTCGAGGCATTGGCACGGATTGGGACGCCGTTGCGGAGCAAGTTTCCGGGCTTCAAAAACGGCTCGATGAGATTGGTCCTGTGAACCTCGTGGCGATTGAGGAATATGAAGAGACAGAGCAACGCCACCAGTTCCTCAGCGGACAGCATGATGATTTGGTGAAAGCGAAGGATCAGTTGATGGAGATCATCAACCGGATCAACGCGGAAACGAAGGATTTGTTTTCGGAGACATTCGGGAAGATACGCGACAATTTCAGGGAGCTGTTCACGGAGATTTTTGGCGGAGGACAGGCGGATTTGAAGCTGGTGGACGAAGGAGACGCGTTGGAGAGCGGCATTGATATTGTGGCGAGGCCGCCGGGCAAGCAGACTCGCAACATCGCCCTCATGTCCGGAGGCGAGCAGACCATGACAGCGGTGGCGTTGCTGTTCGCCATCTACCAGGTAAAGCCGAGTCCCTTCTGTGTGTTGGATGAGTTGGACGCCCCGCTGGATGAGTCCAACATCAACCGTTTCATTCGAGTTCTGCAACGGTTTCTGGCTTTCTCACAGTTCGTGATCATCACGCACAACAAGCGGACGATCGGGATCGCGGACATTCTCTACGGAGTGACCATGCAAGAGCAGGGTGTGAGCAAAATTGTTAGCGTCAAGTTTCATAAGGCTGACGAGTTTCCGACGGGGCGGGGCATGAGTCCCCTGACCGTTTCTTCCGAGCTTCCAAGTCTGGGTGCGCCTGAGGCCCATCAGAGGACGCCGGATGAAACTCTTGAAATTGTCATGGCCAAATAATTGCTTCAACCCATGCCTCGAATACTCTGCTCTTCCTGCGGACAAGCGATTGAATTCCCGGACGAGATGGAGGGGCAACAGGCCGCTTGTCCGGCCTGCGCGGTCATGACGCGCCTTAGTTCGGACCGATTTCGCATTCGGATCCCCCAGGCGAAGCAGACGACTGGCTCGGCCCAATCCGCGCCTACGGGCACAGCCATTTCTGGGATTTCACTGCGACTCATCGAGAACATCGAAAAAGTGATTGTTGGCAAGCGATCCGCCATCATGATGGTTCTGGCGGCGTATTTTTCCGAAGGTCATGTTTTGCTGGAGGATGTTCCTGGAGTCGCGAAGACCATGCTGGCCCGAGCGCTGGCGAAAAGCGTTGGGGGAACTTTCAAACGCATCCAATGCACGCCGGATCTGTTGCCAAACGACGTCACGGGCGCCTCTATTTTCAATCCCAAGACCACGGAGTTTGAGTTCCGGCCCGGGCCTTTGTTCGCGCAGTTTGTTTTGGCAGACGAGATCAACCGCACCACGCCCCGCACGCAGTCTTCCTTGCTGGAGGCGATGTCTGAGTGCCAGGTTTCCATCGATGGGCGGCGGTATGAACTGGAGCGGCCATTCTTTATTATTGCGACCCAGAACCCGGTGGATCACGAGGGAACATTTCCGCTTCCAGAAGCGCAACTGGACCGGTTTCTGCTGAAATTGAATCTGGGCTATCCCAGTGCAGCCGAAGAGATGCGCATGATTGACCTGCTCCGGCGCCAGCACCCCATCGATTCCCTTGGTGCGGTTGTTGGCATGGACGAAGTCATCGAATGTCAGGCACAGGTTCGTGACGTGAGAGTCGATTCGAAGGTCCGGGATTACGTGGTGAACTTGGTCCGGGCGACACGGCAACATCATGGACTCCTGCTGGGGGCCAGCCCTCGCGCCTCGATGGCTCTGTTTCACGTTTCCCAGGCCTTTGCGGCCCTTCAAGGATATGAGTTCGTGCTTCCGGATCACGTCAAGGAAATGGCTTTGCCCGTGCTGGCGCATCGATTGATCGTGAAACCGGAGCACCGGCTTCGCAAGGTGACATC
>CANLCA010000098.1 GCA_947487925.1 Verrucomicrobiales bacterium
CGTTTACTTTCATCGGCAGCTTCCATGAAAGTCATAATGGCCAGTGTTTCCTCAGGCGAGACCGGCGCAATCCCTGTTTGGAAGAATTTGATCACTTCACGAAGCATGGGCGCGTAATCCCCGCCTCCCTTCTGCTCCGCGATCGCTTTGGTCCCAAACAGTGTAACCCTGTGCGGCGTATGGCCTGTGCGCAATCCTGTGAGCACGCCTAGTCGCCCTTCAGTCCAAATTCCCGTGACAACATCCATAGCCGGAGTTGTCGTTCTTGAGACCGTTTGGCAGTCGGGTCCGAGAATGGTGAAGAGCGCCTCTGTGGGATGGATCCCATACCAAAACAAATCGGGGTGGTGCGGCTCGGTTGGCGCGGGGCCATAAGAAAAAACGCCCTTCAGCTCTCCTACATCCGCTCGTTTGAGCTCCACCAGGCTGTCGTAAAACCGATAGGAAGAGCAACTGAACAAAGGCACTTTTAGCGCTTTGGCCAACCTGTAGAGAGCAATAGCATCTCTAAGAGACCCCGCCGCTGGCTTATCAATGAAAACCGGTTTGCGAGCCCGCAGAACAGGACGAGCCTGCTCCAGGTGCGTCCGGCCATCCACACTGGTCAACAATACCGCATCCACCTCCCGGCAAACTTCCTCGATCGAATCCAAAATCCTCACCCCATAGGTCTGCTGCAACTCCTTGGTGTACCCCTCGACTCGCGAGATGCTGGACTCGATATCTCGGCTTCCCCCTTTGAACGCCACAACGACCCTAGCACCAGGAATGTGATCCTTGCTTTTGGAGTCGTTCAAAAGTTTGGTGAACGCGGTCACGTGGGATGTGTCGAGACCTATCAAACCCAATCGCAAATCGGCCCCAGACACGGAAGCCAACGAGACGGAAGCTAGGACGCTGAGACTTGCGGCCAATCGCGCCGCTCTGGATCGGAGTTTCATGCCGGAATGATTGACATCTTTGCAACCAGAGCGCAACCGGCATATGCTGTCCGTCGGCAGATCGTGTTTTGAGTCGCTATGCGTGGCAAAACTTCCCACCATGTCGCACCAGTATCACAAACTTGGTAATTCTGAAACCGGCGAGACCCACTTCAAAATGCTCTGCTGGATCGTCCTGACAATCTCACGGCGCTTATGCATCAAAATCAACTACGACGTGCACTCTTCGCGGGATGCCTGCTCACGCTCCAACACCTGGTTTCGACTGGGTTTGCAGCTTCCAGTTTCTACCTCTCTGAGGTCCCAGACTATCAATGGCACGCGGGCTGTTTTGGCACCGCGACCGGAAACTTGATCGGCTTTTGGGATAGGCACGGCTTTTCTGATTTTTATAAAGGGCCCACCAATAAAGGACTCGCCCCGCTCAACAGCAATGCCTCAAACGCCGGAATCAACGCGCTTTGGGCGTCAGAAAAAGGAGTCGATGGGCGCCCCAAAGACAGGCCCGGTCACATGGATGACTACTACGTCGAATACGAGGACCCCTCTCCCGACCCCTTTGTGCTGTCCCGCAGAACGGAGCACACGCCCGATTGCATCGGCGATTTTATCGGCCTAAACCAGGATAAATGGCGGGAATTGAACGGAGAATGCGACGGCAACATTGATGGTTACAGTTTTGTGTTTTGGGACAACTCCGGGCGCAAACGACTGAACTTCACCCCACGCTCCGAGGATGGAAACGCCGTTCCGGACGTCCAGTCGGGGCTGAGAACTTGGGCTGAATTCTGTGGATATGCCGCGGACTCCTTCACACAACTGAGCGATTTTAACCCCTCGGTTCCCCTCAGAACCGGGTTTTCTTTCCAAGATTTGAAGGCCGAGATCGATTCGGGATACCCGGTCCTATTATTCATGCAGGACTTCACTCGTTTCGACCGCACGGTCCGGGGTCGCGCTCACGCAAATCCCACGATCCATGGTATGCTCGCCTATGGTTACACCATCTCCGACGAGGGGACCCCATTCGTTCGTTATCGAACCAGCTGGGCAAGCGGGAATTTCAACTTCAGCGAGTGGAATTCTGCCAATTGGACGCCAGAAGGAATTCTGAACCTGCCATTGCGCGGAGTTATCGGGTTCCATCCAAAACCAAAAATCACTTCAGTAATCATGACTCCTGAAGGACTGCACCTTCGATGGCACGCTCCAAGATCCACTCTGGTCAATGAAACGACACAAACCTCAAGTCAAGTTCAAGTCTACAGCGTAGAACAATCGTTTTCGCTGAGCGACCCTCACTTTGAAACCGTCGGAAACCCGACGGACGATCCCGAAACCACCATTCCATTCAACGCCCAACGAGACGTCTATTTTAGGGTGCGCGTGGGGACACGATCAGGAACGTCAACAGAGTTCTGAAATCGAATCAAGATGGCCGATTCCGCCAGAATTTTGACCGAGCACGAAGCAAGGATTTTCCTACACCCTAGGGAATCCGTTGGCCGATCAGGAAAGGTGCTAAGTTCCTCGTGTTCGTGGCCACCGCAAGTCACGAAGAGAGCCGACCATGGGTCTCGATGTAGATGCCGCGTCTCCGAGTAGAAAATATCAACCGAACTCTGATGCCCCCCTTTTACGAATGCCAGCGATGCACCGCTTGTTGTCGATGGCCTGGCGATGTGAGGCTCTTGGAGGATGAAATCACGCGGATCGCGGCATTTTTGGATCTATCCGAGGAAGACTTCATCCAACGATACACAAGGATTAATCATCATCGCAGCGGCTTAAGCCTGACGGAACAGCCCGACGGGTCATGCGTCTTTTTAGAGGGTGTCGATTGCCGCATCCAACCCGTCAAACCTCAGCAATGTCGGGATTTCCCAAATCTCTGGAATTTTCCCGGATTTGAAAATGTCTGTCGGGCAGTGCCTCGGGATGTCACAATCGAGGAGTTTAAGTCCAAGGTCCAAGTCGCCAATCAATCGTTCTTCAGACGCTGAAACCGACTTGCAATCCCCGGCAGCCACAACACACTCGTTGCATGAGCCTGCCATTGCAACCTGTCACTCTCACTCCTGAACAAATCGGTGACCTGGATCGAAAACTGGCGGTGATGCGCCATAACGTGAACAACAGCCTCGCAATGTTGGTGGCCACGGCTGAAATCATGCGTCGGAAACCTGAAAGCGCCATCCGCTTTGCTAATTCATTCACCGAACAACCTCAAAAAATAGCCGAGGAAATCAAACAATTTTCCGAATTGCTCCAAACCACCCTGAGGATGAATCAAGAGGGCTAGCTGGCGAGAAGACCCACAGGAAGAATTGTATTCAAAGCGGGGGTTTTTCTTTGTGCCATGCCGTCGTTTGCTCAAAAGCGTGAGCCACCCTTAACACCGTTTCCTCACCAAATGGCTTGCCAAGAAATTGCAACCCGATCGGCAGTTTGGGATCGACCGTAAACCCGCAAGGGATGCTGACCCCGCAAATGCCCGCCAAATTGCAGGAGATCGTAAAAATGTCCGACAAATACATCTGGAGGGGGTCGTCTATCTTTTCCCCAATCTTGAAGGCCGGTCCTGGGGTGGTGGGGGTCACAATCGCGTCGACCTTTTCGAAAGCCTTCAAGAAATCCTGACGGATCAGGGTTCTCACCTTCTGAGCCCTGAGATAGTAGGCGTCGTAATAGCCGCTGCTGAGCACGTAGGTTCCCAAGATAATCCGTCGTTTCACCTCGGCCCCGAAGCCGGCCCCGCGAGTTCGCGCATAAAGTTCCAGTGGATCGTTACCCTCGACCCTGAGGCCGTACCGCACCCCATCAAATCGCGCCAAGTTCGCGCTCGCTTCCGCGGTGGCGATGATATAGTAGGTGGCCACGGAATACTCCGTATGAGGGAGGGAAATATCCACGATCTCGGCGCCTAAACTTTCCAGATGTTTGAGGGCCGCTTTCACCGCACGATCAACCTCTGGTTCCAGGCCCCCGATGGCGTATTCCTTTGGAATCCCCAAGCGCAGGCCACGGACATCGCCACCCAGACAGGTCCTGTAATCGGGAGTGGCCTTGGGAATCGAAGTTGAATCGCGCGGATCCCATCCGCTGATCACGTTCATCATGAGCGCCGTGTCGCGTACATCCTTCGTCAGAGGGCCAATCTGATCGAGGGATGAGGCAAAGGCAACCAGTCCGCGGCGAGAAACCAATCCATAACTGGGCTTGAACCCCACACATCCAACGAGCGCTGCAGGTTGTCGGATCGACCCGCCAGTGTCCGAACCTAAGGCAGCGATGCACGAATCAGAAGCCACCGCGGCCGCGGAACCGCCAGAAGATCCTCCCGGGGTTCGGCTCAAGTCCCAAGGATTGTATGTCGGCCCAAAAGCGGAATTCTCGGTTGAGCTGCCCATCGCAAATTCATCGAGGTTTGTTCGCCCGAAAACGATCGCACCCGCTGCCCGCAGCCTTTCGATCACGGTGGCGTCGTAGGGTGATCTATAATTTCCAAGAATTCTGGAGCCGCACGTGACCGGTTGGCCGAGAACAGAAATCACATCCTTGATGGCAATGGGAACGCCAAGAAGCGGCATTTCTTCATGGCTCTTTCCGGACTGAAGGAGCCGATCAGCCTGCTCCGCTTGCCGAGACACGTCGTGCTCATCAACGCTCAGGAAAGCATGCACGCGTGAATCCACTTGCCTGATCCGATCGAGGCAGGAGCGCAGCGCTTCGACAGCAGACGCCTCTCGCTTGGCCAGCGAGGTCGTGAGTTGAGAAATGGTCAACCGGTTCAGCATGAGACGATCACTCAACGATCTTGGGAACCACAAACAAACCATTCAGGCGCGCTGGCGCGTTCCCCAGGGCTTCTTCATTGGTCAGGGACGGCCGGATCTCATCCTGCCGGGTGACGTTGACCATTGGAAAAGCGTGCGCTGTGGGTTCGACTCCGGTCACATCCGCCTCCCTGAGTTTATTGACATATCCCAGGATGCCCCCCAATTGCTGCCCAAGTCTGGCTTCTTCCTCAGGGGTCAAAGCAACTCGGGCAAGATGGGCGACGTATTTGATGTCGAAATCACTTGAGGCCATAAATCTCCCAGCCACACCAGCTCAGTCCTCGTCGAATTTACGTTTCACCAAAGCCTCCAACTCCGCGACAGCCGCCTCGGCATCGGTTCCAGTCGCCTGCACGAACAGACGGCTTCCGGGTCCAGCGGTTAACATCAACAAACCCATGATGCTCTTTCCGTTCACCGTCTCGCTGTCTTTCTCGACCACGATCTCACACTCGAACCGGTTCGCTGTCTTGACAAATTTCGCAGCGGGACGGGCATGCATCCCCAGCTTGTTCATCACAACCAAATACTTTTTAACCGTGTTCACTACTTCTCGATTTCGATCTTCATTTCAGGCATTTACTTATCGTGGATATCGTGCTAGCCGGGCACTATTGGCTATCCTCGACCATTTTGCCAACAAAACAATAACCCACTGGATCCTTCGAACTTGTCCGATGCTCGCAGGTCACACATTGAATTTGAATAGCAGCACATCGCCATCCTTCACGACATACTCCTTTCCTTCCATCCTATACAAACCTTTCTCACGCGCCGCAGCCACAGACCCGCAGCGAACCAAATCCTCATAGGCCACGGTTTCCGCCTTGATGAACCCGCGCTCGAAATCACTGTGAATCACCCCTGCCGCCTTGGGTGCGGTGTCCCCCTCATGGATGGTCCATGCGCGAACCTCCTTTTCCCCCGCCGTAAAATAGGTTCGAAGCCCTAGCAAGTGGTAGGTGGCCCGGATCAAGGCGCCCACACCGGACTCGTCGACTCCCAATTCCTTCAAGAACTCCGCGGCCTCAGCCGGCGGGAGATCCACCAGATCGCTCTCAATCTGGGCGCTTATCACCACGGTGTCGCAGGCGTGGTGAGATCTGGCGTATTCCCGCACCTGGGCGACAAAACGGTTGGTGGACGATGTGGCCAGGTCCGTTTCCTTGACGTTCGCAGCGAAAATCGTGGGCTTGTCGGTCATCAGATAGAATTGCCGCGATAAAACCTTCTGTTCAGCACCCAACTCAAGTGTCAGAGCCGGCTTGCCCGCGTTCAGATGTGGCGAAAGCTTTTTCAAGACCTCTTCTTCGGCCAGAGCCACTTTATCCCCGCGCTTGGCGTCCTTGTGCACGCGTTCAAGCCTCTTATTGACGGCCTCCAAGTCCGATAAGATCAGTTCGGTGAGGATGGTTTCAATGTCGCGGATCGGATCGATACTGCCCGCCACATGATGGATGTCCGCATCTTCGAAGCAGCGCACAACCTGCACAATCGCGTCCACCTCCCGGATGTGGCTCAGGAATTTGTTGCCTAGGCCCTCACCCTGAGACGCGCCCTTGACCAACCCTGCGATGTCAACAAACTCCACCGCCGCCGGGATGATCACACTTGTCCTCGCGATCTTCGAGAGTATCGCCAGCCGCGAATCAGGAACGGTCACCACGCCCACATTGGGGTCGATTGTACAGAAAGGGTAGTTCGCGGCCTCCGCCTTCCTCGTACGAGTCACCGCGTTAAACAAAGTTGACTTGCCCACGTTTGGCAATCCGACAATTCCAGCTTTCAACATAAAACAATTTTCAAAATGGCAGCAACATGACAGGTTGACCCTCGAATCATGGGTCTTGCAAGAGCCCTGGAAAGTTCAAAAGAAAGGATTGTTCGCTTTTTCCAGCGAAACGGTGGTCACCGGTCCGTGGCCTGGACAGATCAAAGTCTCGTCAGGCAGTGAAAAAATCTGCTCTTTGATCTTCTTTTTCGCCATAATCGCGTGCTCGCGGGCGCCACCGATAGAGCCCGCAAAGATCGCATCCCCCACAAGAGCCGCGTTGGGCGCATCCTCAGGCCAGTTGCCGACGACATAAGTCACGCCGTCCTCGGCGTGACCCGGGGTGTCCCGATTGGTGATTCGAAGGCTCCCCAAGTGGATGAAATCGTTCGACCTGATCCGTTGCTCCGGCGGAGCGTTCTTCGAGCCCGAGTGCACCCGAACCTTCGGAAACCGCCCACGAATCTGCGGCAAAGCCTCAATGTGATCGTAATGGCTGTGGGTGATAAAAACATGTTTCAACGTCAAACCCTCGGAATCCAGGGTTTCAAGGACCGGAACAGCATCCAGTCCCGTGTCGAAGAGCGCGGCTTCCCGGGACACTTCATCCCAAACAAGGTAGCAATGGACGCTGAATTTGGGGCCGCAAGACGTCATCTGACGTATCTCCCTCCACTGGGTAAGATCGATATGCGGAGGTGCCCAACCCTTGGCGATTCTCTCCAGCTTGCTCGCGTCCAACCCCAGCAACGCACTCAAAGCAGCCCAATTCACGTTCCCCTGTCCGGAAGATTCGAACGCTGCAAATTCGGATAAAGCCATCCCCGCCGCTGCCGCTGCCTCTTCCCCACTCAACCCCATGGAAAACCGGGACTTGGCAACAACGTCCCCAGCGTGATCTTCAATCGACATGAAGCCACCCTACCCACAAGGTTCCGATCCTTCCAAGCCGGAAATAGGATGCTCGACAAGAAAGTTTCGTGTTTTGCCACCAGACGAGTTAGGCTTCTCTCGATGTCTGATCTGGCAAGAAAGGTCCTTCGACAGATCCACGCGCAGCAGCTTCTACCAGATGGAGCACGTGTCTTGGTGGCGGTCTCAGGAGGACCGGATTCGATGGCCTTGCTCCACTTTCTTCAGCGCCGTGCCGCTCAAAAAGGTTGGCGCCTTACGGCAGCCCATTTCAACCACCAGCTCAGAGGCCCCGAAAGCCGGCAGGATGAGGAATTCCTGCGGAGCCATTCGAGGGAGACCGGAATCCCCTCCGTGTTTGGAACCGCTGATGTCGCTAAGTTGCAGCACAAATCAGGGAAGTCCATTGAAATGGTCGCCAGGCGGCTCCGGCACGAGTTCTTGGCAAAGGCGGCCGTCGATTCAAATTGTGATCGAATCGCTTTAGGCCACCATGCTGACGATCAGGTCGAGCTCTTCTTTCTTCGCCTTTTTCGAGGCGCGGGCACGGAAGGGTTGTCCGGCATGTCCTGGATGTCCCCCTCCCCCGCCAACCCAAACCTGCTTCTTGTGAGGCCGTTGCTGGGAACCTGGCGCCAGAAGGTTTTGGATTACGTCCGCAGTCACAAGATCAAATACCGCCTTGATTCTTCAAACCAGGACACCCGCGTCCTCCGGAACCGCATCCGCCACACTTTGCTGCCGCTCATCCGCGACTCGGGCTTCGAGATCCGAAACCAGATCCTGGAAACCTGCGACATCCTGGAGTCAGACTCATCCTTTATCGCGGAAGCGACCAGAAACTGGAAAAATGCTCCCAAAGGCACTTTTGAGACACTTCACCGCGCACTCCAACGATCCCTTTTGAAGCAGGAACTCATGGATGCCGGGGTGCCACCCTCTTTCGCCAAGATCGAATTTCTCCGCATGAACCCGGCAAAACGCCTTGC
>CANLCA010000099.1 GCA_947487925.1 Verrucomicrobiales bacterium
AGCTCTCCATGTCCGAAGACTCCGGCACACGCCCCAGTTCGATCGTCTTGCTCACGTACCGGTTCACCGTCTCCTGCATCTCCTGCAGAGATTTTTGAGCATCCATGAAGCCCCGAGCCACCGGGTTCTCCAAAAATCGGTTCCGGCGCATCTCGTAATCCTCGATCTCGGAGTTCTCAAGAGTCAGACCCTGCTCCTGCTTGTGCTGCAGATACTCGCTCCGTTCGCCAAGTTCCTGGTATTGCCCTTTGACTTCGTCATTGATCATGAATTGATCCAACTTGAGACGGATTGCATGAAATTCCGGCTCCGCGAGCAACGCTTCACAGAGTTCCCGTGTTTTCCGCAT
Source organism: Verrucomicrobiales bacterium (assembly GCA_947487925.1). Lineage (GTDB taxonomy): Bacteria > Verrucomicrobiota > Verrucomicrobiia > Limisphaerales > F1-80-MAGS106 > F1-80-MAGS106. The sequence goes on from CANLCA010000099.1 coordinate 350, forward strand.
CATAACAGACTGATCAGCGACAAGTGCCATAAATAGTGCGATTGTAATTGGTTTGGACAAAACCCCGAACGTGCGCCGCCAACCAGCGCCCATGTCGGACAATGAAGCATAAACACACGAATGCTCGCCACGCAACCGAGATTCTTGGACGGCTTGGTAGTGTCCTAAATTGGACCTGGCAAGTTCCGAGCGCGGGCCTGCGACCCGGGGCAGCAACGAGACCTCGTCTTGAGAAATCCTCGCCGTCGGCCAGTCCCACCGCTGCGGCTCGGAGAGCCGCAGTCCTTCCGCACGAAGCATTCCGTTCAGCATGCTAAATCACGACATTACCGACGGTTTTCATCGATTGCAGCCAGCGAGGAACCACGTCATGCTTGAGACATGGAAAAGCTTGCGCGCACGGAAATCATCGAATCCTTGAAGTCCGTGCCTCTGTGGACCAAGAGGGGCGGGAGGATTTGCCGAACCTTCGAATTCGCGGATTTTGTCCATTCCATCAAGTTCGTTATCGCGGTCGGGAAAGTCGCTGAAAAGGCGTGGCACCATCCCGATATCGATATTCGCTGGAACAAGGTGACGCTTTGCCTCAGCACTCACGACGTCGGCGGTTTGACCGAGAGAGACTTCAAACTCGCCCGTGAATTTGATCTGATGGCTGGTGCATCGGCCCTTTCAAAAACGCCTCGGACAGGAAAAGGCCAATGAACCACGGATGAACTGATAGGCGCAGATTCAGGACGACTTGCACATGCGTGGGCGTTCACCCAGAACGTGTTATCGTGGCATCTGATTCTTATCCGCGTACACCAGCGTACATCCGCAGTTTCTTCGTCTCAACTGCCGTTCGAAGGTTTAAGGGTCAAGGATCAACCTGGAAACGGCGGCCACAACCGAGGACTTTCCGAAGCTCACGCGAACACCTTGGTGACGACCTGTCGTTCCTGGACCCCTGTGAGCCGCTGATCCAGGCCCTGATAGAAATAGCTAAGTTTTTTATGATCGATTCCCATCAAGTGAAGAATCGTGGCATGCAGGTCGGAGACATGGACCGGCTCCTCGACCGCCTTGAAGCCGAGTTCATCCGTGGAGCCGATGGCTTGTCCCCCTTTCACTCCAGCGCCAGCCAGCCACATGCTGAACCCGTGCCAGTCATGGTCGCGGCCGGGTTTTCCAAGACCCTCGCTGGTTGGGGTGCGGCCGAATTCCCCACCCCAAACGATGAGTGTTTCATCCCATAATCCAGAAACCTTGAGATCTTCCATGAGAGCCGCGACAGGCTGGTCGGTTTCAGCCGCGTGCAGTTTGTGGTTCCCGACGCAGTCGTTGTGGCCGTCCCAGGTGTCCTCGATGTGACCGCCGCCCGAGTAAAGTTGGATGAAGCGAACCCCCTTCTCGAGCAGTCGGCGCGTGATGAGGCATTTCCTTCCAAAATCAGCCGTGACCGCCCTATTCAAACCGTAGCGCTCGCGAGTCTGGGCTGTTTCCAGCTCGATGTCCACGGCAGCCAACGCGGAGGTTTGCATGCGATAGGCGAGCTCATAACTCTCGATGCGAGCAGCGAGTTCGTTCTCGGCGGGGTGAGATGCCATGTGGAATTGGTTCAATGATCTCAACAAGTCCAGCGTGCCACGCTGCGCTTTCTCAGAGACGCCCTCGGGTGTTGCCAGATCTAGCAGAGGAACACCCGTGCTTCGGAAAAGGGTCCCTTGAAATTGGGCCGGCATATAGCCGGCCGTCCAGTTTGAGGCGCTGCCTATCGGACCGCCACGGGGGTCTGTCATCACGACGTAACTGGGAAGATTATCGTTGAGCGTTCCCAGGCCGTAATTCACCCAGGCGCCAAGACTGGGCTTCCCAATCAGGATGCTCCCGGTGTTCATCTGCAAACATCCTGAAGCATGAGCCGCCGTGTCCGTGAACATGGATCGGATCACGCAGAGATCATCCGCAAAACGCGCGGTGTTCGGAAACAGCGAACTGATGGGCAAGCCGCTCTGTCCGCGCGGAAGAAACTCAAATGGGGTCTGCATCAGATGACCGATGGGTCGACCGTTGGAGCCTACCTTCGCCTCCCCCGTGTATGGGGAACCGTTGAACTTCTTGAGCAGGGGTTTGGGGTCGAAAGTATCCACCTGACTGGGTCCCCCGTTCATGAACAAAAAAACAACCCGAGTTGCCTTTTTCCTCTTGGGAAGGACCGGAGCTGGTGGACTCGCGAGGAGCGCGCCGGAAACAGAGTTTTCCCGGGCTACGAGGTCTGCCAAAGCGAGCATGCCGAATCCCGCCCCAGCATGACGCAAGGCGGCCCGGCGCGTGAGTCCATGCGGCAACGGAAAAGGTCCTGAGGAAATAGGTTTCATGCGAGGTCAATCAGGATAAACGAACTCGTTGAGATTCAGCATAGCGCGGCACAATTGGGACAGGGATCCGCCCCGGTCCAGAAACCCGCGCAGTGTTTCCAACTCTTGAGCCGTCGGAGGGCGGCAAAGGCAAAGACGGAAAGCGAGCTGGATCTGGGAGGTGGGGTTCGGCCCCGCCTCCCGGCTCAAGCGGGCGGCGAAATGCTGCGCCTGGCCGTTGACGAAGTCGCCGTTGAAAAGTGTCAGGGCTTGAGTCGGCACCGTGGTGACTGCGCGACGGGGAGAAGCCTGCGTGGTGTCGCAGAGGTCGAGCACCTCAAGGAACGGCAGAATCATGGCGCGTTTCAAGAACGCATACACGGTTCGCCTGGAAGACTGGGCTTCATCAGACTGCTTCCAAATCTTGTCCGGGTCGCTGTTGCCTTCAAGAATTTGTCTTGGCACTGGGGGAAAGATGCTTGGCCCATGGAACAATTGGTTCAACTTTCCGCTGGCAGCCAGGATGCTGTCACGGATCGCCTCAACCTCGAGACGGCGATAGGGAAACCGCCACAGCAGCCGATTCTCCGGATCGGCCACACCTTGCGTCTCGTTCCAGCTTTTCGACATGCGATAGGTCTGGCTGGTGAGGATCAATCGATGCAGTTGTTTCAGAGACCCTCGCGCGTCATGAAGAAACCAGTGAGCCAGCCAATCAAGCAGCTCCGGGTGGGTGGGAGCATCCCCGCTCACTCCAAAATTGTTTGGAGTCCTGACAAGGCCTTCGCCAAAGTGATGCAGCCAGACTCGATTCACCAGCACCCGGGCCACGAGCGGGTTGGCCGGACTCGTCAGCCATCGGGCAAGGGCAAGGCGGCGCCCGGTCGTGCGAATCCCGATGGATGAAGCCGACATCGGCTCGGCGCTGATGATTTTGGGAGCTCCCGGTTCCACCACCTCGCCGGGACGGGAAGGCAATCCACGGGTGAGAATCCGCGTTGGCGGTGGGTTCAGATTGGGTTCATTCAAGAGATAGCCTTGAGGGAGGCTCGCACCGACTGAAGACACCTCTTTGCCGCCCGATTTTCGGACGACCTGAGAAGCTTCGAAGGCGGCCACCTGATGAGGCGAGCCCGCCGGCAGCGTCAGCTCCTCACGTCCGTTTCGCGGTCGCTGAAGCGGATCGAAAACCGCCAGCAAGCTATAGTAGTCTCGCGTCGAAAGAGGTTCGAACTTGTGGTCGTGACAGCGGGCGCATCCGAGGTTCAACCCCAGGAACGCCAGGGAAGTGGTACTCAGGATATCATCCAGCTGATCAAACCGATCCGTCGCTGGATCAGCCGGCTCGTCGTCCCAGGGCCCAAGCCTGTAGTACGTCGTGGCGATCGCAGTCTCAGAGGAAGCATCCGGGATCTCGTCACCCGCGATTTGCTCCATGAGGAATCGGTCCCAGGATTTGTCACCGTTCAAGGAATCGATGACGTAGTCGCGGTAGCGCCAGGCAAAGGGTTTGGCGGCATCCCGCTCGTAGCCGTTGCTCTCTGCGAAACGGACTAAGTCGAGCCAATGCCGAGACCAGCGTTCGCCATATTCCGGCCTAGCCAGGAGCCGATCCACCCAAATCTCGGGAGGCACTCTGTCGAGACTTGTTTCGAACATCACCTGCTCGGCAGGAGTGGGGGGAAGGCCCACCACATCCAGGTGAAGGCGTCTAAACCACTGCGGCATCGGGGAGGGCGGGGAAGGCGACCAACCTTTTGACTCGAGCTTCGAAAGGATGAAGTTGTCGATGGGATTCCCGGACCAGGAAGCGTTTTCTGGACGAGGAACCGGAGGACGTTTCAGGGGCAAAAATGCCCAATGTTTGGCGGGGTCTGAAGGGACGACCTCATCCTTTGGGAAAAGAGCGCCGGCGTCGATCCAGCGTCGAAGGATTTCAATGTGCTCAGCCGGAAGGGCTTTACCCTCAGGTGGCATGCGCTCAGTTTCGTCCTCGGACAAAAGGCGGTGGATGAGCGGGCTTGCGGCGCTTTGGCCTGGAATCACGACGGGGCCATCCTGGCTTCCTTTCAGCACCAGTTGACCCGCATCCAAACGCAAACCGGCTTTCTGTTTGAGACGTCCATGGCAGGCATAGCATCGGCGTTCGAGCAGAGGACGCACCTCGCTCGCATAATCAACGGCTGAAACCGGCGAAGCTAGCTGAGTCGACTTGCCAGGGTCAGGCTCCGCCAGCACGGTGGCATAAACAAAAACCACGGGAATCAGGGCGAGAAACCTCCTTAAGACTTCCTCTCGCGAGGAGAACTCGCTGGCAACCAAGATCGCGTCATTTTGCTGGCTCCGTTTCATGACAAAGCTGCCGCAGGGCGGGTGGGCAATGCTCGAGGCTAACCGCTAGGTCTTCCTGCTGAAAGGATTTTCGAGATGGTCGCGCTTTCCCTGGCCTTTCAAAGTTGTGGGTGGTCGTGCGCCAAGCGTGGGGGGTAGGGCGAGGTGTCATCACCGAGCCGCCAAAGCCCGCAAGCTTCCGAAGCCTTGGCGGCTCAACGGAGCCGCTTCGCCAACTCTCAGACATCGTTCGATGCATCGGACTCACGCTGCCGCGGGCCTCTTCGGGATCACCCCCCATCGTATCTGACGGAAATTTCAGTTTGTGCCTCGAGGGGTCCAGGGCATAGCATCGTGGCATGAAAGTTTTCGTCACCGGCGGAGCGGGTTACATTGGTTCGGTCTGCGTGGAAATCCTGCTGAACGCGGGCCATCACGTCACGGTTTTTGACAACTTGAGTGAAGGACATCGATCCGCTGTCGATGAAAGGGCACGGTTTGTTCAGGGGGATCTTTCGGATTCCGCAACACTGACGACAGCCCTGCAAGGCTCTGGAGCCCAAGTGGTGCTGCACTTCGCTGCCAGTGCGCTGGTGGCCGAGTCCATGAGCAACCCCTCCAAGTATTTTCGAAACAATGTGGCCAACGGCCTCAACTTAATCCAAGCCGCGGTTTCGAGCGAGGTGCGCAAGTTCGTGTTCAGCTCCACCTGCGCGACGTACGGGCCGCCGGACAGGATACCCATCACCGAAGACTTGCCCCAGCACCCCATCAACCCCTACGGCGAGTCCAAACTGATGTTCGAGAAGATGCTCCAGTGGTACCATGAGATCCACGGGCTGGAGTTTGTCGCATTCCGATATTTTAATGCCTCGGGAGCGACCCAAATGTGCGGCGAACACCATCGCATCGAGACCCATCTGATCCCCAACGTGCTTCGCGTGGCCCTGGGACAGTTGCCTTTCGCCGAGCTGTATGGGACTGACTACCCGACACCCGACGGAACTTGCATTCGCGATTACATCCACGTGCACGACCTCGCTCAAGCGCATATCCTCGCGATGGAACCTGGCTCGCTCGGTTTTTACAACCTCGGCAACGGCGAGGGATATTCGGTTCGCGAGGTGATCGATGTGTGCCGCCGGATCTCCGGCAAGGAGATTCTTGTGATGGAAAGGCCCCGTCGTCCCGGGGATCCGCCCAGGCTAGTCGCGAGCTCGACCAAAGCGCGGCAAGGCCTAGGCTGGGAACCCAAGTTTCCAAAACTTGAAGACATTGTGGCCTCCGCATGGGAGTGGCACAACCGCCATCCCCGGGGTTATCTCGATTGAGACGCGGTGGATGGTTTGCAGAGATATTGCCAGGCAATGCAGCCGGCGATGAAGGCGATGGCTGCGCAGGCAAGATAGGGCGCGGCGGGTTTGATTTTGTAGAAGGAAGTGGCGAACACCGGGCCGATGATACGGGCGAAGCTTCCCGCGCTCTGAGCAACCCCCAAAGCCTCACCCTGCTCCGCCGCCGAGGTGTTGATCGAAATGAGCCCGAACGTGGGCGGCCGATTGAGCCCCGAACCCGCGGCAAACAAACCCAGCCCGAACAGCAGTCCCCCAAGACTCGTCATCAAGGGCAGCATGCCCAGACTGATTGCGACAAGAACCAGGCTCCAGGCGATCAATTTTGGCTCGCCAAACCGTTTAATCAAGCGCCCCACCCCGCCCCCTTGAACACAGGCGGACACAATCCCGCAATACGCGAACAAGTAACCTACGTGCCGTTCCGAATAGCGAAAGTATGAGCTCTCCTCCAAGAACAGACTGAAGGTGCTCTCGAAGCAGGTGAAACAGAACGTCGCCAGGAAATACACGCCGATAAGAAATCCCACCTTGGGTTTGGCAAGCGTGTGCAGCAATTGTTTCATGCGCGGCCGCTTGGGCGCTTGCTCGGAACCCGGCTTGCGGCTCTCCACCAAGATAACGCAGCCCAGAAGAAAATTGACGAGGCAAAACGACGCCGCAACCCAGCCCGGGCCTTGCAGCCCAAACCACCCGGCGCTCAATGCCCCCAGCACGGGTCCAAAAATAAATCCGAGACCAAATGCCATCCCGATCAAGCCCATGCTTTTGGATCTCGTCTCCACCGGGGTAATATCCGCGATATAAGCCGAAGCCACGGACAGGTTAGCGCCGCAGATACCGGCAAAGACTCGCGACAGAATCAGCAGCGCCAGCCCCGTGTCACCACTGTAGCGAGCCGCCAAGGCAAAGATGGCGTACGAAAACGCCGAACCCGCGTTGCTGATCAGAAGCACAGGTCGGCGCCCAATCCGGTCTGATAATCGACCCCACCAAGGCGCAAACACAAACTGCATGATGGAAAACGAGGCGATGATGAACCCTATCCACGGACCCTCCGCTCCGAATCTCTTGCTGTAGGTTGGTAGAAGCGGCAGCACGATGCCGAACCCAATGAGATCGATGAAGACGGTCAGAAAAATAATAATGAGCGAAGGCTTTTTCATTCAACAGGCCGTGAGTTGTAAAGACTCCGAACCGAATTCGCCAGCGAATTGAGCAGGCATCCACCAAGGCGTGGGTTCAGGATCCTCCCCGACCTGTTCTTGCCTCATGCGGCGTGCTGCCCAACCCCAGGTTTGAACCAGCGGTTCGCCTTCATTTCAAAACGAGGCAACGCCCCCTCTGGCATCAGATTCAGGGAAACACGCAGGCCAAGGTGTTGCCTGAAACGCTCCTGAACTCGCTCCGCCAAGGCCCCCGCATTCAGACATACAGGTCCAGGCTCCAGGTCGATCTCCATCTCGAGCATGGATTGGCGTAGGACAAACCTCACCCTGTATTCGGCCACTTCTGGCTCAACGCGAATCAACGACTCCACAGCGGACGGATACACGTTCACCCCTCGCACCACGACCATATCGTCGCACCGGCCAAGAATCCCTCCTTCCAACGCGAGTTCGCTGCGGCCGCAGCTGCACACGCCTCCGTCCCGGCCGTCCTCGTCACGCTGGGAAGCCTCGGGATTCCAAGCTCGAACCAAGTCACCGGTTCGATAACGCAGCGCCGGCGAGGCGTTGCGCTTTAAATTAGTGAGCACCAGTTCCCCTGCTTGACCGGGCACAACCAAGGCACCTGTTCCCGGCTCCACGATCTCTGCAATAAACGCTCCTTCCATCACATGCAAAAGCCCTTGAGTCTCGGGACATTCGTAGGTGACGGGGCCCACTTCAGTCATCCCGTGATGATCGAATACCCTCGCCCCATGCCACAAACTCTGAATCCGTTCCCGAGTTGCGGGAACGCTTCCCCCAGTCTCCCCGGCGACAACTATCAGCCGTACTTTGGAAAGAGACAGGTCCACTCCTTCAGTGGCAGCAACCTCCCCAAGACGGATCGCATAAGTGGG
>CANLCA010000100.1 GCA_947487925.1 Verrucomicrobiales bacterium
AACTGGAAACCCGACAAACCCCAGGCCCCGCCGGGACATCGATGACTTCATTTTTTGTTTGCGGCTCTCCCTGGTTGACACCCGATCCACACTCAAATGGAAGCCTTCTGCAAGCTCCAGGAAGCCCCGGAAAACACACTCTGACCATCGAGTTCAAGCCCCTCCGGTTGGCGTCAAACGAGCCTTCGCGAACCGGGAAAACACAGCCGCGGGGTTCAGAAACGCCTGGATCACCAGGAATGGTCTCAAGCATCGCTGACAACCCTGCCCTGCTGGCCGCGCTGTCAGCAGTGATTGGGTCTCCAGGCTTCGACAGCTCCGCACGCGCCACGCTGCTCCAAGAAGTCATCCAAAGGCTCCCGGCGGATAGAATCGGCGAATGGATCAGCGCCCTGAAAGAGCCACCCGGCACCCTGATCAGCGAGGACATCCGCCAGGCATCCCACCTCCTGCGCGGAATCCTTCTCAGCGGTCCCGGCAAATCCGTCACCAAAGGCGTTGAAGTCATCGAACAGATCTTCGTCTGCCACCCTGTGCCTTCCATCCTGAGCTGTTTGAAGGACGCATGGAAAACTCAAGACGACTGGATGTAAGCCTTCCGCTTCGCCGTCAACGCCTGCCGTCATACCAAAAATGACACGCCGCCGGATCTTTGAGCGTGCTTTTCGGGTGCCTCAGAAAGGTTCGGAGAAATCTTCTCACCTCGGCTAGGCTGTAGAGGTCCATCTTCCGTGCCGAGGTCTTCAGAGGGTGTCGATGGAGGATGAGGAAGGATTTAGAGACTGTTCGCCCCACTTTCTTCAGCCGCTTGCTCAGATCAATCTCCTCGCTCGCGTAAAGCTCGAGACTGAAGCCAGCGATGGACCTGAAGGCCGATGTTTCGCAGAAGATGAACGATCCGGCAGCCCAACGAAAAGTGCGGCTGATGAGGTTCCAGCCCTTCACCCAAATTCCGAAAAAGGGCGCATCCCGATCCATCCGAACGGTGCTGCCCCCGCCAATCACGCGGCCCGAGCCAATCGCCCGGGCCACAGCCTCGAAGAGATCTCTGCTGGGTTCCGAGTCAGCGTCCACAAAGATCAGCCAATCGCCCGTGGCGGCCGCCGCGCCGCAATTGCGCGCGCGGCCGATCTGGTTCACTCTTTCAAAAACCACACGCGCGCCACATTCCGTGGCCACAGCCGCCGTGCGATCGGTCGAGTTGTTGTCGCAGACAATCACCTCGAATCCCCATCCCAGGGCTTCAAACGCGAGCGCCGACTCGCCAATACAAGCCAACGTCCGGCCCAAAAGCTTCTCTTCGTTATAAGCCGGAACCACACAGGATATTTTCATGGATTCGAAGCCTAGAACTTCGACGTCGTCTTTCGTTCCTTTGGCCAAAACAACCAGAGCGCGAGAAATGCCAGCATGGGTGTCCATCCCGCGCAGGCGAGTCCAAGGTCAAATGAGTGGGTTCGATCCACAAGCCGACCAAAGAGCTTTTGAACAGGGGCCGAAAACGCCCACGCGAAGGCGCCCATCAGACCCGTGACCAAACCCTGGTGTGTCGAGGATAATTCCTGAGTCATCGCGTAGTAGCAGGGAAACAAGCCCAACGCTCCAGCTCCAGCCAAGAGCAGGACAAACAGCAAACCAACGCCCTTGGGCAAAAACGCCACCAGGGTTGTGCTCGCGGTCAAACAAGCACAACCAAAAAACACAAGGGATCGCGAACGGTGGACTGTCATCCCTCGCCGGACCAGCCACAGGGTGAGCGCTCCGGCTCCCAAACAGCCCAGATCCGTGGCCACATAAAACACCGATGTGAACCCCAGAACATCCCGCTCCAGGTAGCCTCGACCCTCCTGCAGAAACTTGGGAAGCCACGCTCTGAGTACTTGCCAGCTGGAGTTGATGCAAATCACAACCCATATCAAAATCCAGAATCGCACATTCTTGACCAATCCCCACAGTGCTCCAACCAATCCCTGCGTGCCATCGATCCCAGTCCTTTCGACTTGCAGATCGGAGGACTTCACACTCAGAAACCAGATCACAACCCAAAGCAACCCAGCGATCCCCACCACCTGAAAAGGTGCCCTCCAGCTCCCCAGCTCTGGGGTCAATAAGGCCATCATGACCAGGGGTGTCACAATGGCTCCGATGGAGGTGCCACTTTGCAAAACGCTGTTGCCCATGGCGCGATCGCCGGGAGCAAGCAGACGCTGCGTGGTTTTGAGAGCACACGGCCAATGACCGGCTTCAAAAAAACCCAGCAGACCCCGGCACCATAGCAAGCCCTCGTAGCTCTCCACAAAACCCGTCAAAAAACCCGCGATAGACCACACCGTCAGCACGGTCGGATAGAGCAGACGAACGGAAAACCTATCGGCAAGCAGCCCGAAAAACAGGGATCCCGCAGCAAAAGCGGAGCCGAATGCGAATTCCAGGTTCCCATACTGCTCCTGCGACAGCTGAAACTGGAGAGTGATGCGAGCCGCAGCGCTCGAAAGCGTCTGGCGGTCCATGTAATTGATCGTGGAGGCAAGTAGCAACAAGGCGCATACCCACCACCTCCAAAACCGCCTATGATGAGCTGGATCCGACATTGGAAAGGTTTCGGAAAACGGCCACTCAACCGTTCCAGGACACCCCGTCCCAATCCACCACGCGCTGCAAAAAGCGGCCGGACGCCGCCGCGAACGCTTCGAACAGCGCTTCGCCTTTTGCTTCGGAAGCCAGATGCGGGAACCCGATGTGTCCCGGGACCGTTCGTTCCTGGGTGATCCATGCCCTGGATGCCGGCTCAAAAGCCGTGCCAAATTCGACTGGCTTGATGTCGATGATCGATCCCACCAATTGCGGTGAAAGTCGAAGGATCATGGAAGTCTCCCATTCGCAGGCGTGTCCCATCTCGTGCTGCTTGAGCCCCGGAAAACAGTCCTTCGCCTGAGGAGCCAAATGCCAATAAGTCGCGAATAGAAGCAACAAATCCCCGCGCTTTCGATGCCGTTGGCGGACTTCAAAAAGTGCCTGTTTGCCAGGCACATCGTTTCCCCCGTGCCCATTCAGAAAGATAATCCGCTTGAATCCGTGCACCAAAAAGTTCTCGGCCAACCCATTGATCAGATCCAGATAGACCCTTGGAGTCGCCGACAGGGTTCCGGGAAAATCGAGATGATGCTCGGAGTTTCCAAGCCAGGTCAGCGGAGAGACGAGCACAGGCCCCCTGACCCGCCCCACCGCCCTCTTCAAAACCTCGCCCAGAAGCAGGCTGTCCGTGAACAAAGGAAGATGATGCCCGTGCTGCTCCAGCGCGGCCACGGGAACCACCACCGGCGTGTTCCTGTCCAATGCTGCAACTTCGGTCCATTTAAGATCCGTTAGGTTCATGGGCAAAATCGTCCCTGCAGGCTGCCACTCGTTTTCTTGTGTGGCAAGCAATGCCTTGCCAACGGACGTCTTTTCAAATACGCCCACTCTGCTTTCCATCCCGAAAACATCCTTGAAAGCTGGAGGCACCGGGCCATATTTGATGCTTTCCAACTTGAAAGCCTGGCAGCTTACCGCCCAGTCCGGACCGGCCGCCCTGCGCCTGGTCGAAACAGAAACGCCCAAGCCCGCGCGCGGTCAGGTCCTCGTACGGGTGCGCGCCAATTCACTCAACTACCGCGACCTCATGGTGGCCGATGGCCGTTACGGAATCCTGCCCCTTCCACAGGTGCCGCTTTCGGACGGTGCGGGGGATATTGTCGAACTCGGGCAGGACGCCAATCGATGGAAAGTGGGTGACCGCGTGGCGGCCACTTTCTTCCAGGGGTGGCCAGACGGTCCCTTCTCCCGAGCAGTGCTCGATTCAGCACTGGGCGGGGCACTTCCTGGAATGTTGTCGGACTACGTCGCCCTCTCTGAAAAAGGCCTTGTCGCCATCCCCTCACACCTCACCTATGAGGAAGCTGCGACGCTGCCTTGCGCCGCGCTCACGGCCTGGCACGCCTTGATCACACGCGGCAGGTTGTCCGCCGCCGACACCGTGCTCCTGATCGGCACTGGGGGCGTTTCGATCTTCGCGCTTCAATTCGCGAAGATCCATGGGGCGCGCGTGATCCTCTTGTCGGGTAGCGATGAGAAACTCGAGACGGCGCGGGCGCTCGGTGCCGACCATCTGATTAATTACAAATCCACGCCGGATTGGGAGAAGGAAGTGTTCCGCCTCACCGGCAGGGCGGGCGCCGATCACATCGTAGAGGTCGGTGGCCGGGAAACTTTCCCAAAATCCGTTCGGGCTGTCGCCGCAGGCGGGACGATCAGCCTCGTCGGCGGTGTCAGCGGTTTTGCGAGCGAGATTCCGATCGTTGAGATCATCTCAAGGATGGCATTGGTTCAGGGCATCTACGTCGGCAACCGGGCGATGTTTCATGCCATGAACCGAGCGATCACACTCCACCAACTCCGACCCGCGATTAGCCAACGTTTTCTTTTCGACGAAGCCCCGGAAGCCTACCGTTGCCTGCAGTCTGGAAAACACTTCGGCAAGATCGTGATTCTGAACCCCTGATTCAGCGTCCATCACCGCCAAGGGGTCGCTCAGTCACTTAAAAGGGAGCGCACCTTGCACGAGGGTCTTCCGGCGGAAAACTTTATCGGAAGCGCACGCATACAGATACTCATGCTTAGGGCCGGCGAAGCCGACGCTGACGCAGCCTTTCTGCGTGGGTTTGCTGATCACTCCCCCCATGCGCCCCGTCGCATCAAACATCTGCACGCCCAGATGCGACGTCACGTAATACCGGCTCTGTGTGTCGGTGGTCATGCCATCGCCTCCGCTGTCCGCTCTGCCAACAGGGGTTCGCAATTCCATGTTCTTCTCCCCCGCCCGCAGGACCCCCTCCTCCGCAACCAGGAAGCTCCAAGCATTCGTGCCACCGTACTCCGAAACAATCAACTGGCGCTGGTCTGCGCTCAACGAAATGCCATTAGGCTTGTTGATTCCGCCCGCAACAGGCGCTGGTCGAGACATGCCTCGGGCAGACGTGGGCACCTTGACAACTTGCCCCGCCCCTGTGTCCGTGAAGTAGATCCAGCCCGCTTTTGAAACAATCAGATCGTTGGGCGAAACGTCCGTGGCGATGTCCGTGATCTGTTTGGATTCCGGATCAATCATCACGATCTTCTTCTTGTCGTCTTTCCCGCCACCTTGCGTCGCCGCGTAAAGTTTCCCGTCAGCCCCAAATTTCATGCCGCTGACTTTGGGCCCGCCTTCCAGCCAAACAACCGGTTTGCCATCCGATCCCACCCGATAAAGTGTCGCTTTTGGAAGATCGCTAAAATAGAAGTTCCCCTGGCCATCCGCGCAGGCTGCGTCGGTGAATCCATAGCCTTCTCCCACCAATTCCCAATCCCCGCTCTGCCCGCCATCCGGCAGGACCTTTGAGAGCGCCTCATCACCACCGAGGTTGTCCTTGGTGAGAGGTTTCGGCAATGCGGTCTCCGGACGCCAAAGCCACCTCAAGGAATCGGGAAGAATCGCGCCCCCGTGTTTGCCGCTGTGGTTCCCGGTTCCAAATTCAAACCTAAAATCGTACCCCATGAACGCCAACGCACTCGCCATCTCCTGATTCGCCAAAGGCCAGTTGCCGTGCAGGTTGTTCAAATCGTTGGATCCATCCTGCAAAAAGATGCGGATCGGTTTGCGCTCGGTCTTTCGGATCAATGCCGGATACGCATGGCCCCCTCGGATATTGGTGAAACTCCCGATGTGACTCAGCACTTTCCCGAACTGGTCGGGCCGCTCCCACGCCACAGTCCAGGCGCAGATGGCCCCGCTGCTCATGCCGCATATCGCCCGCATCTTCGGGTCCGCACTCAGGTTCAGTTTCCACTTGTTCTGAACAAAAGGAATCAGTTCGTTGATCAGGAATTTCGCGTAAGCATCACCCAACGAATCATACTCGAAGCTGCGGTTGCTGGCGCTCCATTGGTTCGTCTTTGATTGTCCGGTCCTGTCGCCGGGGCTGATGAACAGGCCTATGGTCACGGGCATTTCACCGGAATGTATCAGGTTGTCAAACACCACCGTGGCGCGTACCTGCCCATTGGTCGCATAGTAGGCATTGCCATCCTGAAAAACCATCAGCGCCGCCGGCTTGCTGGCGTCGTATTGCGCCGGCACATAAAGCCAGCCATCCCGCCGGGTGCCAGGAAAAACCGTGGAGTCTGTGAATTCAAACTTCTCGACCTTGCCCTGAGGAACCCCCGCCTTCACCAGGGAATCCGGCCCAAGCTGATACGCGTCCACGGCCGCAGCATGAGGAGAATGTGAACACCAAAGCCCGAAAGCCAGAACGGCGACCACAACAGAAACTCCAGCAGGTCGGAATTGACAGGATGACATGCCGGTATCCTGCCTTAATTCCGTCCGCTGTCAAAGAAGATGAACTCCCGCTGGACTGCTGTTTTAAGGATTATCAGGCCTCTCGTGACTCGTCCCTGGGAGAGTCGTTGTTTCGGAGACGTATCCCATGCAGTTCAGCCCCCCCTTTTCGCATCGGCGTCCACCCGTGAGCCTCTTTTAGGACAGTGGTTGAAGAGCCGGTTCAACCGATCGCCGCTGGACGTTTATCCCCGAGTTTGATCCCGCGCCGCACACAAAGCGTCCTCGACCATCCGTCGCCGCTCACTCGCGACCAACCAACGGGCACGTGGCTCCGGGTGGAGAGTGCGCAAGGGGTCGAAATACAGAAACCAAGCACCGGGTTTCACGCTCGGACTTGTGAACACCGCGATGCCAGTCTCGCGATTATAATACTCATAAGAATGCCCGTCTCGCTTACCACCGCCCCCCATGGTGTCCACGACGAAAGAAGGCGTGTTGAACCCCGCTGTGTGGCCGCGCACGTGCTTTTCGATGTTCAAACCGGTCTCGAGCGAAGTCCTCAAATCCTCCACGCCCGGCACCATGTCGAGAAAATAAACGTAGTAGGGATGAATGTTGATGTAGCTCAGCCTGCGGACAAGCTGCTGCATCGTCGTGGGATTGTCATTCACGCCGGTCTGCAGGACGGTCTGGCAGCGGACAGTGATCCCGCGCTCGGTCATGCGGCCCATGGCGTCCTGGGTGACCCCAGTGATTTCGTTTGGATGGTTGAAATGGGTGTGAACGACAACGTCCTTGTGCAGTCTGCGGCCCAGCTCAACCACCCGGGTCAGGGCATCGAGCCATCCTGTGTCCGTGAGGATCTTCTGCGGCACAACCGCTAGGCCTTTCGTCGCATATCGAATGCGACGAATGTTGGACATGCCCAGCAGCCGCTCGCCAATCAATTGGATCTGTTCTGCCTTCAGGTTATAGGCGTCGCCACCGCTGATGACGATGTCTTCGAGTTCCGGGCGCGACGCAATGTAGGCGAACGCGTCCTCCCAACGCTGGACACGCGCAGAGAGCTTCACCTTCTCAACTAGCTCGGTGTCACCGCCGACCGCGTAGCTGCGCGTGCAGAATCGGCAGTAAACGGGACAGGAATCTAGAGGCAGGAAGAGCGCCTTGTCGGGGTAACGATGCGTCAGGCCAGGAACAGGCGAATCCTTCTGCTCGTGTAACGAGTCCAGACGCAACTCAGGATGGTTCGATGACTGTTCGGAGGCCACCGGCAGGAACTGTGTCCGAATGGGATCGCGATAGGGTTCCTCCCAATTGATCAAACTCAGCAGATACGGCGAGATTCTGAGGGCCATCGGCGCATTTTTCAACCCGACCAACACATCCTGATAGAAGGTCTCGGGGGCCACCCCCCCTAACGCCTCGCGCAACTGGCGGACGTTTGTCACCGTTTGCCGCGACTGAAATGTGTGGGTATGGAACTCGTCGGCACCCACCGCGGCATAGGCCGGAATGCGGTGCCAATAGTCGTCTCGCCGTAGGTCGCGATGACTCACCAAGCCAGAGGCTGAAGTCGCGTCCGGCCCTTTTTCAACCGCCGAAGCTGGCTCCAAAATATCGAGGCTCATAATGCACCACCTGAAGTCTTCAGTTTTCCTGAAAACTCGACCCCCACCCTTCCAAAGTGACCGATGACTCCATTCCGCAGTTCGTCAGCATCGCGTGATGTAACCATACTACTTACAGTTGTCAAATGCGCTCAGCGCCCCAGGGTGAGGATCCGGAAGAGAGACTGAAGAAAGTCGCCAGCCTCCACCCTGATCCTCGCCTAATTTCTTGAAACTCCAGAAAAAGTGAACAAGAGGGCGGTTTTTCTCTTGCAATTGTTGTATAGAAAATCTATATGTCTTGAACACATGTCGGCGCGTTTGCCCATTCTGCACAAGACCCCCTTTGTTCTC
>CANLCA010000101.1 GCA_947487925.1 Verrucomicrobiales bacterium
CCGATATCAGCACGGGAGGAAGATCTTGCTCGAGTCGTTGGTCTGCCTTGATGATTTTCTGGAGCAAACCCTCCACGGCGGCCAGCGAGGTTCCGAAAAAGAAATCGGGCCCTTGTTTGCGCCCATGTTCCTCGACTCTAACGGTTTGCTTGGTCTTGAGGGCCCGCCGCAGGACGAGGGGCAGTTCCAGTAGATCGAAGGGTTTTGCGAGATAATCTGCTGCCCCGAGACGCATGGATTCCACCGCAGTGGTGATCCCACCTTCGGCTGTCATCACGACCACCGCGGTATCCGGAAGGAGGATGTCTCCTTTGAGCAGTTCAGTTCCCTTTCCATCGGGCAGGTTCAGGTCTATCAGCGCCAGCGCAAAGCTCGTCTCAGAAATGCGTTTGCGGGCCGCCGCGAGGCTTTCCGCGGGCGTGCTCTCCATACCGAGTCGATCCAGATGCCCCAGAAGTTGCTTTCGCAGCAGCGGCTCGTCCTCGACCACCAAGATTTGCAGGCCTGCTAGTTCTGAAGTCATGCGTGTGCAAACATTAACTCAAATGATCGGGGATTGAGAATCTAATCCTCAAAACCGCTCTTGAGCGGGGTGAAGGTTGATAAAGGTCGGGGTGAGAGGGGCTTGACGAGGAATGAGGTTAATAGGCGCCAAGAGCATGTCAGGCCACCGTCTCCGGTGTGGCTTCCAGAGTCTTCCGCGACGCGACCGTCTGAACAGTGTTTGCCAGCCTCGGTGTCGGCAGTCAGAAACTTGGAGATCTTCGGTCGTGGTAGTTCTTGAAAAGACAAGTGACATTTTGTAGATTCGAAACATATCCACAAAAATGCCGCAAACCACGGCTAGTAGTTTGCCCGCGATTCTCGAGTTCGTGGACACACCTGCCGTGGATTGTTTCGACTGATTATTTATGAAACCAATCACCACTCCATCTCCTCGCCACACCCACTCAATCTGCGAGAGCCAGGCGCCGATGAATCGATCGCGCGGATTCACCTTGATCGAGCTTTTGGTGGTCATCGCCATCATTGCCATTTTGGCGTCTTTATTGCTCCCCTCGCTCGCCAAGTCCAAGGAGCAAGCTACTGGAGCGCGCTGCCAAAGCAACCAGAAGCAACTCGGTTTGGCTTTTTTCATGTATGCCGACGACAATGCCGACAAGATTGTCGGCATGAGCACTTATCGAGAAGGGCGCGATTTTTGGACTGGACCCAAGGCAGTGAAGGGTTTCACCGGCAGCCCCAAAGATCGGGCGCTTGAAGAGACTAAGGAAGGATTGAGGCGAGGTAAACTGTTCGGCTATGCGAATTCGGTCGATGTGTGGCATTGTCCGGGTGACAGGAGGTCTCGGATGTTGCCAGGAAAAGGGCTGGCTTTCGACAGCTACGGCGCCGCGGGCGGCTTGGACGGCGAAGATGAGGCCAATTCCATCCAAAAATACGGGCAGATCGCCTATCCCAGCCGAAACTACGTTTTTGTGGAAGAGGCTGATGATCGTGGTTGGAACCTTGGATCCTGGCTTGTCGATCCCAGTCCTAAGGCCCTGACTTGGGTGGATGCGGTGGCCATTTGGCACAACAAGAAAAGCACGCTCAGCTTTGCCGACGGGCACGCCGGAACCCATCGTTGGCTGGGACCTGCGATGATATCTTCTTCCGACATCGGACGCGCCTCCAAGTTCGGAGCCACCGCGAAAACACCTCAAGACAAGCAGGACATCTGGTACATGAAATATGGTTACACCCACAAACGCCAGATTGAATTCGAGTCGCAGTGGGTCGGAATTCCCTTCATACCCTGAGCCACTTCGCTCCCCCAGGGGTTGCGATTCTCAGTCGGCAAGAATCTCGACGTGACCGGTGTTGAGGCTGGGGTGTTTCTCCGCCACTGCCACAAAGCCAGAGGACCACCGGGCCACCGGGCTGTGGCACCACAAGCAATCGAGGAGTCGACAAATATACAAAGGCCAGCTGCATCGTTTGGCTAGCAGGAACAGCGCGGGGATCAACGTGAAGTCGATATGCTGGAGAGTGACAACGTTGAACCCTGCCGCCCTCAACAGGCCACGGAGCTCCTGCGGATCGAGCTCGCGTTCCTCTGGCGAGTGGTATTTGTGGTAGTTCGCACCCATCACGAGTCGGCCTACTTTCCGCAACACGCCGTTCCGGTTGGGGTCTTGCGAGTAGAACAGCCCGCCCGTGGTCAGGTGAGCGAAACAGCGCTCCAACAAACCGGGCAGCTCGACCTCGGGGACGTGGTGCAAAAAGGCCAGGCAGATGATGGTGTCGAACTGCTCATCCCAACGGAGTTCTGAAAAAGGCAGACACCGAAACTCGACGTTGTTCACTCCGCTTAGGGAGGCGTGACGCCGGGCGATCTCTATTCCTTGGGAGGAAATATCCAGCCCCAACACGTGCTTCGCCCAGGGCGCAAGCAAGAGTTCAAATTGCCCGTCGCCGCAGCCAAGGCTCAACACTCGCCCGAGTGTGCCCTGCGGACGAACTCGGCGCAGCGAACGGACCTCGCGATCCAACCGCAGCCGCCACCCAAGCGGGTTGTAGGCGTGGCCTTCGTAATACTTGTCAAAGAATTGTTTCTCCTGCGCCTGGGTTGCCGCGGAGTTCGCGTTTTCCATGGATCCTTTGCAAAATCTTTTTGTCGATGTCTGTGGAAAGTAACGATACTTAGGGACACAAGGCAAAAGGATTCAATTGGAGCGAACGCTCATTCTGTCTTGCAATCATGGCGGGAAGTCGGCCTTATCTGTGAAATCCTTGGCCCCAAA
Organism: Verrucomicrobiales bacterium; assembly: GCA_947487925.1. GTDB lineage: Bacteria > Verrucomicrobiota > Verrucomicrobiia > Limisphaerales > F1-80-MAGS106 > F1-80-MAGS106. The sequence continues at coordinate 2,787 of CANLCA010000101.1, forward strand.
CTTGCCTTCGTGCTAAAGTTTTTTGCGTCCAGGACACCCAAATCACCCACAACCCAAGAACCAGGACTCTCACCATGCATAAACTTCACTGGCGATCACGCATCGCGCGGAATCCTTGGATGGCTTTTGCCGCGCTGGCGGCGGCTTTTGTCATCCAGGCTCACGCCCAACTCATTTACACGGAAAACTTCAACACGGACGGGGATGGCACCCGGTATACTTCTCGGGGCAAAGGCCTGGTGTTGCTCATCATCGAAGGCAACCCAGAGCCCTCCTACTGGACCCACAGCTCCGAAGTTACCAAGGCTGGCGAGATCGTCGGCCTCGTCATTCCCGCCGCCGGCCGCCGGGCGGCGCTCACGTTCCAGAGTGCCGTGACCGAGGCCGTATTGACTCCGGACGCCCTAAAGCTGATCGACAACACCATCAATTGGTTAACCGGGGGCAAGCCCAAACTGAAAATTTTAATTTCACCCCCGGCAGTTGGAGAAGGGGACCTATTGCTCGCCGCGCGCCTGACGGCAGCCGGCCACACTGTCGTCGACGACGATACCGCAGTTGGCGCGCCGGACGCCGCCACGATCGGTCTCGTGATCTGCACCAGCGGCGGACTCCCTCTTCCGACTCGCTTTACCCGTTATGCCGCTCCAATTCTGACGTTCAACGCCCCTAACCACGATGACGAACTCATTTCGAGCATTGGAGTGGCCAATAGCGTGTTCGATCCCGGAGAAATTACGCTCACCGACACGACGCACGCGATCGCTGCTGGATTGCCGAAGACCTTTACATACGTCACCGAATCCGTGGGTTTGGACACGGTGGGCACGACGATCCCAGAGAAGGGTAAGATCATTGCCAGCTACAAAGTCCTCAACGCGGATACCGGCTTGGAGGAAACTCGCCCGTTGTTGATGGTGATCGAGAAGGGCGACGGACTGCTCGGAGGTGCTTTCAAGGGCTACGAGGGAACGGGTTTCTGGGCTGGCGCTGACATGAACGAACCCACCGTCACGCCCGATTGTTGCAATACCATCGACGATCCCCGTCAACTCACACTCAACCCAGTGAACGTGACCGGTAAAAAGGACGTACGCATCACCGTGGCTCTCGCCGCCACCGACATTGATTTTGAAACCACCGACTTCCTGCGGATCATGATCGATCCGGACGGGAGCGGCCCGGCTGAATTCACTCAATTGGTCAACTTCTCTCCCCCGACTGGCAACGACAAATTCTTCTCGGACAATGACAACAAGAACAAGCTCACCGTCACATTCCGTGATGTGACCTACAAAATTCCCGATGGCGCCACGGATTTGGTGGTCCGCTTCGAGTCCACTTCGACCTTCTTCAATGAAATCGTCGCCATCGACAATGTGCGCATCCATGCCGGGGACTTGCCGCCGGCAGGGCCCGTGGGACAACCCCTGGAGCTCGGGAAGAGCGTCAAAGGCTACCAGGATGACTTCACCGGCGCGACCCGAAATCCGGACTGGAAGGTCCGCGGCCCGGGCGGCGATCTTTACAAGCAGGAAGACGGACTGCTTCGCGTGACCACCCGGTTGTCCGATCCGAACCATCTGCTCTACGAAGCGGCGGGCTACAGTCCCACCGTTCAGGAGGTGCTTGCCCGCATTCGTGTCACCGCTTTCGGGACCGGTGACTATCCCCGCGCCGGCCTGGGTGTAGGTGTGCAAACCGCTCCGGCAGCTGAGATCAGCAAAGGGATTAACCTCCACTTCCGGGATGTGACTGAGGCAGGCACCACCGGTAAGCATTTCATGCTTCTGGACGACGCGAGGGCCTGGGGCACCACTCCGCTGAAAGAAGCCTGGACGGTCAACACCTGGTACTGGATGCGCCTTCGGCAAGATCCCAATGCCAACGGTGCTACCGATGATGTGTTCGCCAAAGTATGGAAGGCGGATGGCACCACCGAGGAACCGGCTGATTGGCAGTTGAAATGGAACTACACCCCGACCCGCTCAGTGCGCACGGGCTTTGCTGGTATCACAGGATCCAGCAGCGATGCCTCGTCGGGGCTCGGTTCCTTCGAAGTAGATTATATCTTGATCAAAGCCGATGGGCTTCCGGAGATCACACCAAAGTGGGCGCTTGCGGGGCCTGCACCCACGACGCCTAGATTCACAGCGGTTCGCAACCTCAGCGCGACTCAGATCGAATTGGAATGGGTTGGCGCCGGCAACCTGGAGTCGGCCAACGACCCTGCCGGCCCCTGGACGTTGGTCGCCAGTGCCTCCAGTCCGAGGAAGATCAGCACCACAAGCGCCGTGGCGAAGTACTATCGACTCAAGCAATAGTTCGAGCTGACGCGAACGATGAATCCACGAAACGACCGGGAGGCTACTCCCGGTCGTTTTCTTTTGCCGGGGCTTCCGGAGCTGATTGCCCCAACTCGACGATATCTCCTTGGAGCCCCCCATTTCCGGAGCTGCAATCTGGCGTTTGGACTTCACCGTGTGCCTGGGTGTGTCGAGGGCTTTCGCTCTCCGTCTGGGAACTCCTTTTTTTCGACGATCTGACCTTCCTTCATCATCGCCTCCACCCGAACGAAACCGCTCGGGTAATAACCCACCGATTTTCCGTCAGGTTTGCCGCTTCGCAACTCAACTGTTTCCAATAATACGCCGCCCTCATCCCAGCGCCGAAATGTGCCATGCAAGACGCCGCGCACGATCGTGACCTCGGACAAACGGCGTCCATTTTCATGCCATTTGATTCGTGCTCCGTGGGACAGCCCACGATCAAAATGCTCCAAAACCTGGCGGACACCGTTCGTGTGCCACCCTTCGGACACGCCATCCAACAGCCCGTTCTTCACCTCAGATCGGGACTTCCGCGTTCCGGACTCATAATGTTCCTGCATAAAACCGGTGAAAGGAACCGCCGCGCTCTGCCGGAAAAGTTTCCCGTCCCGGAGCGTCAGAAACCCCCGTGAAACGCTGACCCCACGAGGTTCCACGACCGAAGAGACCTTTCGCCCAGCAACCCAGACTAAAACGGCGCCTAACAATCCAAACAAAGCGAGGCGCAACGCGGTCGCATGAGGTCCTGCCAGGGCCGAAGGAGCATCGGTCTTCATGAGGCTCCCAGAGTGACAGAAGAACCCTGGAAAGTCTCCCTCCAAAACGAGGAGGATTTGGTTTGAGGGGTTCCTCCGAACGGCAAAGATTTCTGTAAGCGAACGTTCGGAAGACGGAGTATCGTGTGGCCCCGACACTTGTCTCGGACTCTTCAACGCCAACTGAACACGGGGAGTGGCATCACTCGGCCGGGAGTTGCGGAATCAGAGAGGCCACCGTCTCAAATGGAAACGGTTCTTTTTCGTTCCTTTGCGGCGCGTCTGTGGTATACCAACAATAACCCCTGCGACAGGCAGCAAGCGGACCTGCTTTCGCCCGCAATAAGAAATCAAAGTCCCCCGCGAGAGAGCGGAAGCGGATTCAGATCTGAGGGCCGTTCCGCGAATCGAAGGAAAAACAAAATGATCGCGACCGTTACAGTCAGTTCGATTCTGAGTGCCAAAGGATCCCACATTTGGTCCGTGAAGCCGGACACCACCGTGTTTGACGCCATCACGACCATGGCCGAACGGAATGTCGGCGCTCTTTTAGTCATGGATGCGGAAAAATTGGTGGGAGTGATCTCGGAGCGTGATTACACCCGGAAGGTCGCACTCAAAGGCCGATCCTCCCGCGAAACAACGGTTGGTGAGATTCTTTCGACGCACGTGGTTTCAGCGACTCCCAGGCATACGATCGAGGATTGCATGCGGTTGATGACGGAGAACCGCGTTCGCCATTTGCCGATCGTCGAAGGTGAAAAGGTGATGGGCATTGTTTCCATCGGAGATCTCGTGAATTGGACGATTTCCGCACAGCACGCCGCCATCGAGCAATTGGAGAATTATATCACCGGATTGTGAGGAATCTCCTTTCGTTTCCATAAAAATCGGGGACCGCGAGACCGTGTCAATTCCTGACACGATCCAAACCCGCTTCAGGACGCAGCAAAGTGTTGTGGAATAATTATTAGAGGCTTCGAGATTGATCTACCTCAAAGGATTATGGTGACTTCGGGCTACCATCGTTCGTAAAGCACCTGCGCCGATGGGCGGCGCGGTGTGAAGATGGCTATGTCCAAAGAAGATCTGCAACCGCACAACGTTCGCACCGAAGCTCGAATCTCAGCAACCCGTCACCTGAGCAGTGGGTGGGCCTCTTGGTTGGCGCGGTTCAGCATGGCGGTGTTGCTTTTCGAAACTCTTACTGGGTTGGCGATCACATTCGCGCCATTCCATCCGTCCGTTCAGTACGGACTGCTCCTTCATACTGCTATTGGCGCGCTGACGCTCCTGCCGGTGGGGTGGTATTGCCTCCGGCATTGGATGGATTACAGGCACTGGGCATGGTCGCACGTGACTGTGCTCGGTTATGTGGCGTTGATCGGCTTGGCGGTTTGTTCGGTGTCTGGCTTGGGTTTGATGGGCGAGGCCTTGTTTGGCACACGCACCTCGGCACTTTGGCGGCAGGTGCATGCGCTCTCGACACTCGTGATGCTCGGCGGATTGCTGCCGCATTGGGCCTTCGTCTGGATGAAGGCTCGGCAAGGCGACGCCGCCCTGGCAGCGCGCCGCTACGCTTGGCAATCTATCGGCTTTGCCGCACTCGGAGTCGCGGTCACGGCCGCCTTGCCAGCGTTCTATTCGGGGGTGAAATATGTGAACCAATTCCCCCCCGACTACAATTTCCTCTACGGCACGAACCGTCCTTTCGCGCCGAGCCTGGCTAAGACCGACACCGGAGGCGCGTTCGACGGGCGTTCTTTGGCCGGGTCCAGCTCGTGCGGCACAGCCGGTTGCCATGAGCAAATCGTTCTTGAGTGGCAGCCCAGCGCCCACCGTTATGCGGCGATGGATAAGATTTTCCTAGGGATTCAGGATGTGATGGCCAAACAGAACGGCGCTGAATCCACGCGCTATTGCGGCGGGTGCCACGATCCTATCTCCCTTTTCAGCGGTACAAAAAACATCTTCGTCAAGAACCTGACCGGGTTGCAGGGCTATCAGGAGGGCGTCTCCTGCCTCGCCTGCCACGCAATCCGCGAAACCGATATCAAGGGTAACGCGAATTACACCATCACCCAGCCGCGCGAGTACCTCTGGCAGTGGCAAACGAACGGACTGGGTAGGATCGCCCGGGATTTTCTCATCCGCAGCTATCCGGCCGAGCATGGCAGGCTCGCAAAACGCTCGTTCAAGAAGCCCGAGTACTGCGCCGCGTGCCACAAGCAGTTCATCGACGCGGAAGTCAATCGTGTCGGATGGGTGCAGCTTCAGAACCAATACGACAACTGGGCCAACTCGCATTGGAACAAGAAGGGTGACGCCCGAAAAACCGTCGAGTGCCGCGAGTGCCACATGCCGCTGGTGGCCTCCACGGATCCGGCCTCCGGCGACTCTCTCGACTACAACCGCGCTCCCGGTGACAGGAAACACCGCAGCCAC
>CANLCA010000102.1 GCA_947487925.1 Verrucomicrobiales bacterium
AAGCAGGGGGGAAACCAGGATGATCTTGGTCATCTCCCGAGTGACCAGCTTGGAAACAAAAGATTTCTTCCCGATGTTCTCGCCTGTTTTTCCAAATTCATGATCGTTCCAGATCAGCTTTCCGATCATGTTGGATTCGTAGGCCGTCTCGTTGTCGTATCCTTCCTCGGAAGCGCCCGCGACTCGCACCCCATAACGTTCGGCAAGGCCAAAATAACCCGCCTGCCTCAGATCGGCGATGTGCCGATCCCAAACGATGATTTGTTTGGCCGAAAAACCTGCCGCCAGCAAGCCAGTGACGACCGCGTCCACCACCGCCACGCGCGTGCCGCTGGTTTTTCCCGGGCCAGAAACGACCTTGATTCCAATCCGGTCCTCGGGGCCGAGGTATTCGTGCCAAGCCGACCTGATGTCGATTTTTCCGCTGAACGCGAGCATGCCACGGTCGACCATGCCACGGACGGCATCGGATTGGGCCTCGAAACCGTTGATGGCCCTGGGATCTGTGACACGCACGACTCTGGCGCGTTCTGGCGATGCGAGCGCCCCCGTTGAGGGAGCAGGGACTTGTGCTCTCAAGGAGGCCGCCAGTAAAGCCAGGCCCAAACTTGGCGCAAACCGCAAGAAGCGGAAGCGCCTGGGGCGCGAGGGATTCTTCGAATTCAAATGTTGTGCGAGCATTTCATTCAGAGCGTGTTCCATGGAGCCCTCATTTCTTGGAAGCAAAGCTCAAAGGAGGCGACGACTCTCCCAACTGGCGCGTTTCTTGACTCGGCGCGACGCGGATGCTACCACCAAGGCGGATGCTGGCTACAAAAAACCTGGGGGGCTCTTTTCGCGCTACCGTTTGGTTGCGGGGTGTTCCACTGCTCGTTTTGCTGGGCTTAGTCTCCTGCACACCGCCAGGGCCCAAGGCGTTGCTGGAGGGGCAGAGACTGGTCCGTACGGGGGAGTTCGCCCAGGCTGTCGAGCGGTGTCTCGTGGCCACAGAGCTCCTCCCATCCAACGCGCATGCGTGGAACTACCTCGGGCTTGCTTATCACGGCGCCGGCAAGCCCGAGGAAGCGCGCAAAGCTTACACGCAGGCTTTATCCTACAACCGCGATCTGGTCATCGTCCGATTCAATTTGGGCTGCCTTTTGCTCGAAATGGGCGACTACCCCAGCTCCGTAAACGAACTCACATCCTTCACGTTCCTAGAGCAGCAATCCGAACAAGGTTACGTGAAGCTTGCTTCCGCCCAGATCAAGACCCGTGCCTATGACGCTGCCGAGGCCAGTCTCAAAAGAGCGTTGCAACTCAATCCAAAAAATCCGGAAACGCTCAATAACCTCGGGTATATCCTGCTCCAAAAGCGTCGTGGACGCGAGGCCTACAACCAGTTTCTTGCGGCCATCCAATCTGATTCGAAATATGCGCCAGCCCTGCTAAACCTCGCGATCGTTTCCCAACAGATGAACAACCGGCCTTTGGCACTGAAAGCTTTTAAGGATTACCTGCTGCACCGCAAAGAACCGTCCCTTCCAGGACCGGAGCTCATCGAAGCATGGATTGCCCAGCTCACATCCGAACTGCAGCCCGTCCCAAAACCTCAAGCTTCCACCCTCCCCAATGCCAAACTTGCGGAAGCCACCACGCGGTCCCCTGCATCACCGACAAACCTTCCGGACCCCCACAACTCGGAACCTGTCGCGAGGCCGAGCCGGAACGCGGTTCCCGCATCCCCGGATTCCTCGGTCATTCCCGCCACAGCTCAATCTCCTCTTCTGATCGAGCCGAAGCCGACGCTCGTCAAAACCGCCCAAAGCCCGGTTCCCGGGGTCTCGGATTCCATCGCGATCCCGGTCGTCGCCCCTCCGGTCTCCGTCGCCAAAGTTCAAGAACCCTCCACCTCAACGACCGCCACTTTGCCACTCAAATCTGAATCTGAGTTGCGTTTACCAACAAAAAGGACGGAACCTTCCACCCTCGCATCGCCCGTTGAAAAGAGCGTGCAATCCCCTGTGTTTGAGGCAGTTAAAACCACGCCACAAGAACCTGATAAACAGCCCAGCGTTCCGTCCAATGTCACTCCGCCCGTCCGTGTGAGTCCTCCAGCCTTAGAAACGACATCGGCTAGTCCGGTCGCTTCCCAGGCCATCCAAGATGGTTCTCGGGAAGCCTTGGCGAAGGAGGAGAAGGCTGGGCTTTGGCAGCGGGTGAATCCTGTGAGATGGTTTCGCGGCTCGGAGAAACGTTCCCCTGCGTCGACGCCGATTCCCGATTCCAAGCCTTCGGATTTGGGTCAGCGAACCCAAAGGCCAACTGATCTTCAGGCAGTTGCTGCGAACCGACAGACGGATCCCCCATCGCCGGTGCTGCCGTCGGTTCGGAGGTCTGATTCAGTCAATCCAGCTTCAGAATCGTCTCCCGCGCCCATTCCTCGAGCGGGACCTCGCTACAGAAGCAGCATCGTCGTGCCGTTGACCGCCGGCGACCTCGAAAAATCAAGGCAGGAGTTGAATGCGGGATTGGAGTTTCGCGAGAATGGAAGACTGGAGGACGCCTTGAAAGCCTATCGTCGGGCCGTGGCGATGGATCCCCGGCACCACGAGGCGCATTTCGCCTTGGCTCTGGGACTTGCTGAATCCAATGACTTGCCAGGTTCCTTGGCGGCCTACGACGCAGCGGTCAGCCTGAAGCCGGACGCGATCCCGGCACGTTATAATTTTGCCCTGGCGCTGCGCAAGTCGCGATTCCCCCAGGACGCAGCCGAGAACGCGGCTGCAATACTCAGGAACTTTCCGAACGAAGTCAGGGCGCATCTGCTGTTGGGCAGCCTATGGGCGGGAGAGCTCGGGGTTTTTGCCAAAGCCCGCGAACATTATCGGATTGTGCTCGAGATCGAACCACGCCATGCCCAAGCCGGAGTGATCCGAACCTGGCTGGCGACGCACCCTTAGGCATCTCAGAATGAAGGTCGAAACATTTCTCTTCGCACTTCGGCACTCAGGGAGAAGAGGTCACCTCGATCGAACATTACATCCTGAGGGTCAAGCGCTACCCGAATCGTTTCGTTTACAACTTGTCGGGTAAGCTTTGAAACCGCCGTTGAATGTGGTGAAGACTTCCAACACCATGGATCAGAATGACTTCACGAGAAATGAGGCAATTCCTTCATAGCTCTGGTGATCGACCTGGAATGATGTTATCGCGCGAATCTTGTGAAGATTCGCCCTTGGTAACTGCCGTTTTAAGGGGGATTGACTCCGGGGATCAGAAACAATTCTCGGACTCTCTCCGGCACTTATGAAGATTGTGCAAATCACCCCCGGGGCAGCAGGCATGTTCTGCGGCGGCTGCATGAGGGACAACTCCCTCGTGGCGGCCTTGCGTCTTCAGGGGGACCATGTGCTCATGGTGCCGCTCTACACACCTTTGACGCTGGATGAAGCGGATCAAAGCCGCGGTACGCCGATCTTTTTCGGTGGTGTGAATGTCTTTTTGGAGCAAAAATTCGCCTGGTTTCGCCGAGCGCCGTCCTTCCTTCGTAACCTGCTCAGCGCACCCGCGCTGCTTCGATTGGCGTCCAGGTTCGCCGCCAAAACGAGCGCCGCGGAACTAGGGGATCTCGCGGTCTCTATGCTTCGTGGAGAGCACGGTTTCCAGGCCTCCGAATTGGAGACACTCATCACCTGGCTCAAGCAATGCGAGAAACCGGATGTGGTTTGTTTGTCCAATATTCTCCTGAGCGGACTCACGACCCGTCTTCGTTCTGAGCTGGGTGTTCCCGTGGTCTCCCACCTTCAAGGAGAGGATTTTTTTCTCGACGGCCTGCCGGAACCGCACCGGCAGGAAGCCTGGCGACTGGCCTCCCAGCGGGCTCGCGAACTCGACGCCTTGATTGCCCCGAGCCGATTTTTTGCCGATACGATGACGCGTCGTCTCGGCCTTCCAAAGCAACGCGCACACGTTGTGCTCAATGGCATAGCATTGGACGGTTTTGCTCCCGCCGGCTGTTTTCCCGAGGAACCAGTCGTTGGTTATTTTGCGCGAATGGCCCCCGAGAAAGGGTTGGGATTGCTCGTTGATGCTTTTCTCCTGCTGCGACAGGATCCACGTTTTACGAGGTTGCGACTCAAGGTGGGGGGGAGCTGCACGGCAGCGGACAAATCTTTTGTCAGCGGAATCAAAGCTCGTCTCGAAAAAAGCGGCGTCCTGGGCTCGGTTGAATTCTTTCCCAATGTGGATCGAGCCGGGAAGATCGAGTTTCTTCGTTCGTTGACTGTTTTCTGTACGCCCGCGCTTTATGGGGAAGCGTTCGGACTTTATGTGATCGAGGCGATGGGGTGCGGGGTCCCGGTGGTCGTCCCTCGAGCAGCAGCCTTTCCGGAGTTGATCGAATTGACCGGGGGAGGTCTCGTGACAGGGTGTTCGGCGCGGGAACTGGCGCGAACCATCGGGGATCTGGTGACCGATCCGGAACGCTCGCGTGCGATGGGCCTCAAGGGCCATCAAAGTGTGGTCGATCGGTTTTCGATCGAGAGGATGGCCCTGGACATGGCGGACGTTTTGCGCCGAGTCACTCGCGGGGGTCGGGGAATGGAACCAACGGATGAACCCAGAGCGGCTCAACCGCAACCGAATTAAACCGCGGATGACTCGGATCCAGAGGTATCAAATCATCCCTCCTTGATGATCGAAACCAGTGAGGATCAGTAGTTTAGAAAAATTGTCTTATGCCGCACGAATTTACCATCACCCGGCGAGTCGAGTTTTCCGAGACCGACATGGCGGGCATCATGCATTATTCGAACTACTTTCGCTTCATGGAGACGGCGGAGCATGCTTTTTTCAGATCGCTCGGGTTTTCGATCGTCACCGAAATGACGGATCCACCCGTAGGTTGGCCACGAGTGCATGCATCCTGTGATTTCAGGCGACCTCTCCGCTTCGAGGACCAAGTGGAGGTGCGATTGCTCGTGAAGGAAAAGAATCGAAAAGCCCTCACCTACCAATTTCGTTTTCGTAAAGTCGGCGACCCTTCTCTCGGAGAAGTGGCCGTCGGAGAAATCACGGTGGTGTGCGTCCAACGACAGCCCAACGGAGAGATGAAGGCGGTGGCCATTCCTTCCGTGATCGCGGACCAAATCGAAACCGCACCGATTGTGGAAGTAAACCCGAGAACCGCGGAAAGGGATCCGAAAGGGGACCGAAATAGCCTGGAGTAAGCCTTAAAACAGCAGTTGCCCATGGTGAATCTTCGCAAGGTCTAGGCGATAAAGTCATTCCTAATCACTCACCAGATCCATAAACGAGTTACCTGGTTCTTCGTCATACCTTTCTCATCCAAGCCGTTGCAAATCTTCACGATGTTCAACCGCCGTTTTAAGGGTAAACGGAAACAATGAATGGTTTCCTTTTCGGTTTTCTTTCGGTTCGGTTCCGTGGTTAAAGTTCCAAGCGGAAATAAAAAAGCCTCCCCCGGGCAACCGGGGGAGGCTTGGATCGAACGGTGTGAGCCGCTGATTAGAACTTGTAGATCAGGTTCAGAGCGAGCGAGATCGCATTCTTGTCCGCAACGCCAAAGGGCTTGCTGACGGGGTCCATGCCGCCGGTCAAGGCGGAGTCCCAACGGAATTCGAGCCGGCTGATGACATTTGCCCAGAGCGAGTAGTCCAACGTGCTGGTCACACCGAGCAGCTCATTACGGGCATCACTGTCCGCACCCTCGCCGCGCACATACCAAAGCCCGTCTGTGGACCAAGCATATTCAACGCGGTTGTTCAGTTTCAACTTCTCAGTGAGCTGATAGGACATGTAGACAGACGCGGCGCTGGCGTAGGCCGACGAGGTCAACATCTTCTGCGCGCTGTAGCCGGTGTAGTCGTAGGCTGCGCCCAAGGTCAACCCTTCGAGCGGAGTGGGAATCGTCGCGCCCACGTAGAGGCTCGTGGTGTCGCGGCGTGTCAGACCAGGGTTGACCGCGGCATTGAAGCCGTCGACAACGCCCGCATACAGGGTCGCGCCGTGGAGGAAACCGAGGCTCTCGGGAGCCGTCAAGACCATGGATGCCATGTAGGTCTTTTCGCTCTCGGATGCAGCAAAGGTTCGGCCATCCACTGCCCGGGCGTTGATACCCGCATTCACTGTGTTCGCAACGCCAGCGTTCAAGCTCAAGATGTCGTTCACACGATAGCTCGCCAACAAACCGGTGTGCTGCGTGGGTTCCATGCCCCAAGCGTAGGAACGGCTGTAGTTCGGGTTGCTGCCCGCTTCGAAGACTTCGTAACCGATGATGGAATCAAACGTGCCCATCTTGAAGTCGATTCCGTTGCCCACTGGGGCGCGGACCGCGACATAGGCCTGTTTAACACCAAAGTCACTTGCTGCAGCGCCGGTTCCCGCGGACAGGTTATAACCGGTCGCGTCAGGGCCGAACAACAGGTCAACCTTGTACCCTGCCGACCATTCACCTTCATCGAGAGGCTTCTCAACGGTCAGCTTCACCACGTTCAGGTTGAAACCGTCTTGTTTGGGGGTTCCGTCGAAAGAACGGCCAGGCAACGGGCCGTTGCCAGAACCAAACTTCCAGATAGCCGACGTATCGACATAACCGCTCAGGGTTGTCGAAGAGATGGCGGTGAGAACTTGGTGAGAAGCCTCTTCCGCCTGCATGACCGAGCCCAAGCTAACCACACCTGCAGCAGCCAGGCCGACCGTCCATTGATTCAACTTCATTGTATTCCTCCAGCGATTGTATTTTCGCGTGCTATTTTACTCGTTTTCGATGCGTGTTTTTAGGGCAAAAAAACAGTTTGCCCACGCACCAAACGGTGCATTTGAGGGGCAATTTAGGTAAAACACCTCGTCTTGACAATAAGTTTTTTTAACGGCATCGAGTTCAGTTGGAGTTGCCGAACCCTCCCAACAGCCGTCCATAACTCCGGTTCGAGACCCTTACCGATAGGGTGCCCCAACCTCCAAAAAGGGGCCTTTGACGCGCTTGACGGCTTGTGCCGAGGCCGGTCTTGACTTCGAACTTTATCGTCTAATGGGCACGAATTCCGCGGCGTGGTACGAGCTCCTGACCAGGGGTCCGCTAGCGACGTGCGCAAACCCAAGGCGCTCCCCCAGACGGCCATACTCCGCAAATTTCTCAGGCGGCACAAACTCCTTCACTGGCAGATGGCGGAGCGTCGGTTGCAAGTATTGGCCCAGGGTCAGCAGGTCGCACCCCACTGCGCGCAGATCGTTCAGGGCTTCAAACAGTTCTGACTCGGTTTCGCCCAGTCCCAACATGAGCCCGGATTTTGTGTGAATCGAGTTTCCACAGCTCAGCTTCACCTTCTTTAAAACATTCAACGACCGATCGTAAGTCGCGCGCGACCGAACCGAAGGGGTCAGACGTCGTACCGTTTCAAGGTTGTGGTTAAAGATATGCGGGCGGGCGTTGATCACGCTTTCCAACGCCGGTGTACGTTCGAGGAAATCCGGGGTCAACACCTCGATTACCATGTCCGGACCAAGGGCTCGTACAGCCTCGATGGTTCGACGAAAATGTTCCGCACCCCCGTCGTCAAGGTCGTCGCGGGCGACGGCGGTGATCACCACATGTCTCAGTCCCATTCGGCGGGCGGCTTCAGCCACCCGGGCGGGTTCGTCCGGATCGAGGGCGAGGGGTTTTGCAGTGGTGACAGCACAAAATCCACAGGCGCGCGTACACCGATCGCCGGCGATCATAAATGTCGCGGTACCTTGGCTCCAGCACTCCCAGTGGTTCGGACATTTCGCGCTCTCGCACACCGTATGCAGCTGGAGGTCCTCAAGGAGAACTCGAGTTTTGGTGAAGGAGTCTGACGCCGGCAAGGGAATACGGAGCCAGTGGGGGAGGCGTTGTCTTTGCGGTAATAAAGTGGGTTCAGCGACTGGCATCGACTGGCAAGGAAAGCTACTACGCCTCAAAGTGCAACTCTAAACCGGATCGGATTCGCTCGATGGATATTTACACTCCGGGTTGCGTTGTTACCACTGGCTATGGTCGCGGAGGTCGAAAAGCCATGAAGAAGAACGAGGCAATTATTAAGCCCTTCAAGCTGGACGAGGTCAAGGAAACCCTCCACGGCATGGGTGTCAAGGGATGACGGTCGGCGAGGTCAAGGGCTTCGGCCGTCAGAAGGGACACACCGAAATCTACAGGAGCAGCGAGTACCTAGTCGATTTTTTGCCCAAGATCAAAGTGGGAATCGTCGTTGCCAACTCCCAAGTGGACGACGCAGTCACGGCGATCGTCAACGCGGCCAAAGCTTGCAAA
>CANLCA010000103.1 GCA_947487925.1 Verrucomicrobiales bacterium
AAACCGACGGCAACTTCAGAAAAATCGTCATCGACGCCGATCACGAGGTGGACAACAAACTGGCCGACACGCTGAAGGATCCGATGGAACTGGCTGTGGCACCGGACGGCAGGGTGTTCACGGCGGAGCGCGCAGGAGTCGTCAAGATGTGGAAGCCGGACACCCAAAAAACCGTGGTGATCGCCTCCATCAAGGTGTTCGACGGCCTCGAAGAGGGCATGATAGGCATCACGCTCGATCCGAACTTTGCCCGGAACCAATGGATTTATCTCAATCATTCCCTTCCAGAGACCACTCACGATGGCCAGGGAAAATCCGGTATTATCCGGGTCTCACGCTATACGTTGAAGGGCGAAGAACTGGACCTCACGAGCGAGAAAACCATCTTTGACATCCCGGTCCAGCGCGAACAATGCTGCCATGTCGGCGGCTCCCTCGCGTTCGACTCGAAGGGCAACCTCTATATTTCTGTAGGGGACAACACGAACCCATTCGATTCCGATGGATATTCCCCTAATGATCCTCGTCCTGGCCGCTACCCTTGGGATGCCCAACGATCCTCAGCGAATGCGAACACGTTGGCGGGAAAGATTCTACGCATCAAACCGAAGGCCGATGGAGGCTATGAAATCCCTTCTGGGAACCTTTTCAAACCAGGCACCCCTGGCACACGCCCCGAGGTTTATGTGATGGGCAATCGGAATCCTTTCCGCATCGCAGTCGATCAAAAGACCGGCTTTCTTTATTGGGGCGAAGTGGGTCCCGACGCTGGACAGCCGGATGCACAGCGCGGCGGCGCTGGCCACGATGAGATCAACCAAGCCCGCGGCCCCGGCTTCTTTGGGTGGCCTTATTTTGTGGGCAATAACAAGCCCTACGCGCCCGTGGATTATGTGTCCCGCCAAAAGTCCATGGACGCCAAATCGGCTCGGGAGAAAGCCAAGAAGGAGGGCAAACCGGAATCAGAATGGCCCGCGAAAGAGGAACCTTGGATGGCTGCGGACTTCAAACCCGTGTTTTACGACGCCGAACATCCGGTCAATAATTCCCCCAACAACACCGGGATCAAGGAGCTGCCCCCTGCTCAGTCCGCACTCATTTATTATCCCGCCTCCCCATCCGCCAAGTTTCCCATGTTGCGTTCCGGTGGACGCACGGCAATGGCTGGCCCAGTTTACTACTTCGATCCGAAATTGAAGTCGCCTCACAAACTGCCCGCTGAGTTCGACAGCACCTTGTTCATCTACGAGTGGACCCGCAACTGGATCATGGCCGTAAAACTGGATCCCGACGGCAAAGTTCTGAAAATCGAACCCTTCCTCAAGGGTATGACGTTTAAGCGGCCCATGGATATGGAGTTGGGGCCTGATGGCTGCCTCTACATGATCGAGTTCGGCACTAATTGGGGAAACAACGTCGATTCAAAAATCGTCCGCATTGAGTACGCCCCGACCCAAACCGCCAGTCAATAGGAGCGCCGCCAGCTTGGGCTAAGCTCCCGCCGAATCGGCAATCGGCGGCTGGGGCTAGGTCTTATGGCGGGGATATTAGACCTCGCACCAGAGATCGCCTTCAAGAGAGTGATTGGACCGTAGAGCGATCGTCGGATTCTCGAAAGCCGCGACGGACTGGTTCGATCATAGGACCCTTTGTCGACGCGTTGACTTGATCGACAGCGCCCAAAGCGGCGACGGAAGGTGGGAATCCGACATCTTGAGGTTTGAGACGCAGACCACTCGCAAAAGTGGATCGTGAGGATTGAGGTCTGCCCACGAAAAGAATCCGAATCAACATCAATACCTCCATTTTTGATGGCCTTCACCATGCTAAAATCACGTTTCATCCACATCCTCCCCGTGGTCGGTAGATCCGTCGCTCCAGGACTTCTAACGCTGTTGATTTCTTTGGAAGCGGCGGCGGCCGTGTTGCATGTGTCCCCCGAAGGTTCTGATGCGAACCCAGGCACTCGCAAGGCACCGCTCGCTTCCCCAGCAGGGGCTAGGGATCGGATCCGACAAATGCGGTCTGCCGGCAAACAGGTGGGGACTGTCGAATTGCATGCGGGCACCTATTATTTACGGGAGCCGCTGGTCTTCGAGAATCAGGATTCCGGATCCGCTCGCTCGCCAATCGTGTATCGCGCAGCCCCTGGCGAATCGGTGACGATCAGCGGGGGGGGTCGTCTCCAGCCGGATTGGACACCGGGCGGTCGCGGAATCTTCAAGACGAAAGTCCCGCCAAATCTGATCACCGACCAACTTTTCGTGAACGGACAGCGGCAGACGCTGGCTCGTTATCCCGACTTCGACCCCAAACAACGCATCCTGGGCGGGTTCGCCAAAGACGCCATCAGCCCCTCTCGGGCCTCGCGCTGGGCGGATCCGTCGGGCGGCTTTCTGCATGTCATGCACCGGCACGAGTGGGGCGACGCTCATTATCGGATCACTCGCAAGAATCCCGATGGCACGGTGACGCTCGAGGGCGGCTGGCAGAACAATCGTGCCGAGGAAGGAATCCACGAAACGCAACGTTTCGTGGAGAACATCTTCGAAGAATTGGACGCACCAGGCGAGTGGTTCCTCAACAGTCGTGAGAACACTCTTTTCTTCAAGCCCCCTTCTGGATTCAACCTCAAACAGGCCATCATCGAGGTTCCCGTGTTTCGCCACATCGTGGAATTCCGTGGCACGGCTGAGCGACCGGTGCGGTTCCTTCGCCTCGAGGGAGTGACCCTCAGACACACGTTGCGCTCTTTCATGGAGAATCGTGAACCTCTCCTTCGCAGCGACTGGACCACTTATCGGGGTGGGGCGGTTCTTTTCGAAGGCGCTGAAGATTGCGTCCTCAAAGATGCCACGCTGACGGAAGTCGGCGGTAACGGGGTTTTTGTCAGCGGCTACGCCCGGAGAATCACTCTGAAAAATTGCGAGATCGACCGCGCAGGAGCCAATAGCGTGGCTTTCGTAGGGCGCACCAACACGG
The DNA here is from genome assembly GCA_947487925.1 of Verrucomicrobiales bacterium. Lineage (GTDB taxonomy): Bacteria > Verrucomicrobiota > Verrucomicrobiia > Limisphaerales > F1-80-MAGS106 > F1-80-MAGS106. Next base: position 2,983 of record CANLCA010000103.1, read on the forward strand.
TGCGGTCGCCTTTGTTCAATTACCACCGAACCCTCCCCGTCGAACGCCTTGACCTCAGCCCCGGCCCCAAGGCAGTCGACTACCCGGCGGACTGCCTCGTCGAGGACTGCCTGCTGACGTCCAACGGACGGGTGGAAAAGCAAACAGCCGGAGTTCAAATCGCGATGGCCTCAAGGATCACCGTGCGCCATTGCAGCATCTATGACTGCCCTCGAGCAGGCATCAACATCGGCGACGGCTGCTGGGGCGGTCACGTGATCGAGTATTGCGATGTGTTCGACACGGTAAAGGAGACCGGTGACCACGGCTCTTTCAACTCCTGGGGCCGGGACCGTTATTGGGTGCCCAACATCAAGGAAGTGGATCAACGGGTGAATGCCAACCCATCCCTGCCTTTGCTCGATGTGGTCGAACCCATCACCCTGCGGAACAATCGATGGCGCTGCGATCATGGTTGGGACATCGATCTGGACGACGGCTCCACCCGTTTTGTTCTGGAGAACAACCTCTGTCTCAATGGGGGTATCAAGCTAAGGGAAGGATTTCAGCGGCGCGTCGAGAATAACGTGATGATCAATAACTCGTTCCATCCCCACGTCTGGTTCGCCCGAAGCGGAGACATCTTCAGACACAACATCGTCATGGCAGGCTATTATCCCATCGGCATGCCCAAAATCTGGGGTCAGGAGGTGAATTCCAACCTCCTACCCAACGCCGCTGCCCTGGCGCAAGCACACGAACTCGGTGTCGACTCCAGAAGCCAAGCAGGAGACCCAGCATTCCGGGACCCGGCTCGTGGTGATTTCCAGGTCAAAAGCGGTTCGCCGGCCCTCGCAATCGGATTCAAAAACTTTCCAATGGACCGGTTCGGTGTCCAAGCGCCCCGCCTGCGCGCCCACGCCCGGAAGCCTTTGATGCCCGCTGTTCTGAACGTCAAGGCAGTCGACTCCCTCGGTGTCAAAAAACCCTGACGAGCTCATCACAAATTGTTGAACCTTAAAACGGAAATGGAACGGAGCGAAGACTTGCGACGGCGCGGGCAACTGGCGGTTGAAGGTTGCAGCGAGAATGCAGATTTGCTGAAAGTTCTAAATCAGGGACCGGAACCCATGAACCGGCAGGATCTCGGAGGTTTCGATACCGCTCCAGGGAACGGTTTCCAAAGAAGTTTTGCTTGAAACCTCAGCCCTGGAAGTAGCCAATACCCAGGAAACAGAAGCGTCCGTTCCCGGTCCGCCGTTCCAAAAAGAAACTTTATGGTTAAAATTCCTGTCCTCCGCTGGGGCCAACCTTACGAGAGCCTCCAACTCGATAGCGTCAACCACTTCGTGACTGGCGAAACGCTCGCCAAGGTCAGCCAGGCCAACCCAGGGCTGATGGCCAAAGACATGAAGCACGCGCCGCGCGCGCGCGGTGTGCTCCGTGACATCCCCATACGCCAGCTCATTGAACTTATGAAAAAGGCGGGCGAACTTTACAAGGACGCCACATTGCCCATGGGCGATGGCCAACAGTCGCCGGATGATTTCGCCCGCCAACAATCCGCATCCACGGGTCTGCCTGAACACATGTGCAAGGCAAACATGGCCAAGAACCATTTCGTATTGTCGAACATGGATCGCATCTTGGATTGCCTCACGCGCGGACTGGATCTGGAGATCCTCACCCGAGGCTACGGCATGGAGTCCCGCGGCGTGGTGGTCAGCTATCAGGCTCAATCGCCGGTGCTGGGGTTGGTGCTGCCCTCGAATTCTCCAGGCGTGCACACGCTGTGGCTTCCCGTGATCCCGATGCAGCTGGGTCTTGTTCTCAAACCGGGCCCTCAGGAGCCCTGGACGCCTTATCGCATGGCGGCGGCGTTTTTCGAAGCCGGAGTCCCGCGCGAGGCGATTAGCGTTTATCCGGGAGGCGGCGAAATGGGGGCCGAGGTCGTCAGCCGCTGCCAACGTGTCAAAATTTTCGGCAGCACGGAGACCGTTCAGCGTTACCATGGCAATCCGTGCGTCCAGGTACATGGGCCTGGGTTCAGTAAGATTTTGCTAGGCGACGACGAAGTTGACAACTGGGAGAAGTATCTGGACTTGATGGTGGACAGTGTTTATCTGAACAGCGGTCGCGGCTGCATCAACTGCTCGGGTGTTTGGGCCTCCCGTCACACCAAGGAGATCGCCCAGGCTTTGGCTGAGCGTCTCGGCCCCATGGCCGTCAAGCCGCCTGAGGATCCCACCGCCACCCTCGCCGCTTTCACGGTGCCCGGTCAGGCAAAAGCGATCCACGCGTCCATCCTGGAGAAAGCGATGGAGGACGGCGTGACCGACATGACGGCATCGTTTGGTTCACGACTCGTCGAAACGGAACGGAGCGCCTATCTCCGGCCGTGGGTGCTCCATGGCAATTCACCGGAGCGAAAGATTGCTCACACGGAATACATGTTCCCCTACGTGACGGTGATCCAATGTCCCCAGGAGGAAATGATACAAAAGATCGGGCAGACGCTGGTCTGCAGCGCCATCACCAACGATAAAAAATGGGGAAGCCAGCTCCTTGAAGCCACGAATATAGACCGGCTTAACATAGGACCAATCCCCACCATCAAGCTGGACTGGCTGCAACCGCACGAAGGGAATATCGTGGATTTCATGTTCCGAGCGCGAGCCTTCCAAACCACTCCTGAGAAACTAAACCCCAAACCTTAGAAACAGAGCTGAGCGGGGCGAAGGTGGACGAAGGCCTGAATGAGAGAGGCTGGACGAGGGATGAGGCAGTTCCTTTATCCTTAAAACGGACAAGGTTCCAGGTGCGGACGCCGTCGCCCTCTCCGGTTCAAACTCGTTGCGGATAGGGTGATGGGGCCCCGCGACCGGGACCTGCGAGCTGCGGTGTCGTCAAATCACCCGCTTACGGCAGGAGGGAAGAGGCGGCACAGGGCAGCTCAGGGCGAGTCAACTTCGTGGCCTAGTTCCCGCAGTCGCTGGAGTTTATAAAGCAGCGCCCGGCGGCTCAGACCGAGAGCCTTGGCCGTTTCCGTTCGATTGAAGCCGTGCTTGCGCAAGGCTTGACAGATCGCCAGCCGTTCCATTTCCTCGAGACGCTCAGGATCCGTCGCGGAATTTTCCACCTCTGCGGTGGGACGCACCCCCGCTTCGCGCACCTTGTTCGGCAGGTGCTCCGCCAAAATCATCTCGCCCCGGAACAATAACGCCGCACGCTCCATCGCGTTGCGCAATTCCCGCACATTGCCGGGCCAAGGATAAACTTCGAGGCACTCCGTGACGCCCGCGGAAAACCGCGCCCGCCCTTTCGTAAACTCGCCGATAAAATGCCTCGCCAGAGGCAGGATGTCCTCGGGTCGTTCTCGCAGGGGTGGAATGTTCAGCTCCACGACATTCAGTCGGTAAAAAAGATCTTCACGAAACCGTCCGCTCTTGACCTCCTGCTCTAGATTCCGGTTAGTCGCGGCGAGAAGTCGCGCATTCACGTGGATCTCGGCGTTCGAACCGACTCGCTGAAACCGGCCGTCTTGGGTCACACGCAACAACTTCGCCTGCAGTTGAGGCGACATCTCGGAGATTTCATCCAGAAAAATCGTGCCTCCATGCGCGAGTTCAAACCGCCCGATGCGCTGGGCCACAGCCCCTGTGAATGCCCCTTTCTGGTGTCCGAACAACTCGCTCTCGAGCAGATTCTCTGGGATGGCGGCGCAGTTCACTTTCACGAGCAGACCTGAGGATCGCGGGCTCCATCCGTGCAAGACGTCCGCCAAAACTTCCTTGCCCACACCGCTTTCTCCGGTGATCAAGATCCGGCTGTCCGAGGCCGCGACCAGCGATGCGTCCCTAAACACAGCCTGGCTCAGTGGGCTCTCGGCGACCACGCCGGGGGGAAGCTGACGGTTCTCGAACAAGCTCAGAACGGTGCCGTGCGACAGTCCCATTGCCTGCCGAACGGAAACCACCAGCTCATCGAGATCGATTGGCTTTGTGAGGTAATTCAAGGCCCCGTCCCTCATGGCGCCCACCGCTTCACGGATATCTGCGTAGGCCGTCACGAGCAGGACCGGGAGGATCGATCGCTCCTTTCTAGCCCGTTTGAACGTCTCCAAACCCGAGATGCCGGGCATCCGGACATCTGAAATCATCATCGACACGTCCTCGCGCCGCAGGACTTCCAGGGCTTCCTCACCACTGGATGCGGTCACGGTGGCAAAACCCTGGCTTCGAAGGAAAGAGTCCAGCAAGCTCCTTTGCCCAGGGTCGTCGTCCACGATGAGGATCCTCCCCGGCGGGGCGGTCTCTTTAGAACTGAGCAAAACTGACGACATCCCTGGCAGAATATCGGATCTAGGCCTCGCGAGATAGCATGATGTGACTGAGCTTGAAAAGAGCGCCACGAGGTTCGTTGGCCAGGCACTGGATGTCCCAGCCGTGCGCCAGCACCATTTGTTTGACAACGGCCAACCCCAGCCCCGTCCCTTTTTGCGTGGTGGTGAAGTATGGCTTGAAGATCTCGGCCCGATGCTCCTCTGGAACGCCAGGGCCGTTGTCCCGTATCTCCACACAAACACTGGAATCCCCGGTTCTGAACGCAGTGATCGAGACCTCTCCACCACGCTCCACCGCCTGGATGGCGTTCAACAACAGATTGAACAGAGTTTGTCGCAACAACTGCTCGTCAGCCTCCACCTTGAAGTTCCCACAGGTGCTGTCCAGCCGAACCAGCTTTTCCTCAATATCGCACTCCAAGGCCCGTGTCAGATCCGCGACCACCGCCTCAAGATGGACGGGCGCGCGTCGCACCTCGCGGGGTTTCGAATAATTGATGAACTCGTTCAACTGAGCGGTCACGCGATCGACTTCACTGGTAATTTCACTCGATTTCCTTCGGATTTCATTCGTTGAATCAGACTGTTTCGCGATGATCTGGGCGAGCCCTCGAATGATGTTCAACGGGTTCCTGGTCTCATGGGCCAACCCCGCCGCCGCGATGTTCATCTCCCGCAGATGAGTGTTCATCTCGCTCGCTCGCAGCAGTCGAATCTGCAACTCGGATGAACTGGCTACTGAACGCCACGCGAGGCCAAACCCGCACGCCGCCGCCGCCCCAAATCCGCTCGTGAGAAGCCGCAACCACAAGTCACGAGCAGCCGCCTCCTGATAGGAATTGTTTGAGAGCACGACGACAAAGCTATGAATGCCTTGTTTCTGGATGAGCGAGGCAAACTCCGTCTCGCTCATCCAGGGTGGACGCCGAAACCAGGATCGCCCCGAGGGATCACGGCGGTCTCCACCCCCCCCCCCCGGAC
>CANLCA010000104.1 GCA_947487925.1 Verrucomicrobiales bacterium
GGCGAGCATTTCGGCCGAGAGTACAGGGATACCTATTTCGCCTGCCAGTTTAACACGCATAAGCTGGTTCATGTCCGCCTGAAGCCGAACGGCGCAACGTTCGTGACGGAAGAAAAGGATTTCCTCACGTCGCCAAGCCATGATTTTCATCCGGCGGACGTGCTTGAAGACGCCGACGGCAGCTTGTTACTCCTGGATACCGGCGGATGGCTGACTTGGGGTTGTCCCTATTCCAAGATTGCGAAACCCGAAATCAAGGGCGCGATCTACCGCGTGCGGCGGACGGGCGGGAGTTCGCCCGCCGATCCGCGCGGTCTCAAGCTGGACTGGAAGGATGCGGAGCCAGCGGATCAACTGGTCGCCCGGCTGAACGATGCGAGACCGACGGTGCGTGACCGCTCGATTGAGGCACTGGTACGCCGAGGTGAAACGGCGGTGCCGGTGCTCGTCAAGGCGCTCGGAAATTCGGCCAAAGCGGACGAACGAAGGAACATCGTATGGATCCTCTCTCGCATTCCATCCGACGAGGGACGCACGGCGATTCGCCGGGCGCTTGCGGATCCGGATGAGAGCGTCCGCATGGCTGCCATTCGTTCAGTGGGCACGCTGAAGGATCGGGCGGCAGTGCTGGCGCTCGCTCAGTTGTTACCCAGTGGTACAGCCCCGGTTCGTCGGGCGGCGGCGACGGCGTTGGGTCAGGTTGGCGATCGTTCGGCGATCTCCTGGATCTTTCAAGCTCTGGAGCATGAATCAGAACTGTATTTGCTCCACGCGTTGACCTACGCATTGATTGAGATTGCCGATCCAGTGGGAACTTCCTCTTATCTCAATGATTCTTCGCGTCCAGGTTGGCAGCGGATCGCGCTACGGGTTTTGGATCAGATGAAGAAGGAGGGTCTGGCGCCATCGATGGTCCTGCCGCTGCTTTCTTCCAAGGATCCTGGCGTCCGGGACGAAGCCCGGCGAGTGATCGCAGCCCGCACCGATTGGAAGCCCGCAATGACGCAGGTTTTCATCAGTTGGCTGAACGCCCCTCAACCGGACTCATCCCCACCGGATCTTGTCGAGGGCCTGGTGCTCGCTCTCGCGGAAGATGCCCCATTCATGGAGCTGTTGGGCGGAGTGCTTGGTTCAAACACCATTTCGGAAGCGAAGCAGATGCAACTGCTCGCCGTGATCGGGTTGATGAAGAAATTGCCCACGGCACTCAACGGCGGTCTCCATCGGTGCCTGCGTTCCCCGGCGGTAGCGCTCCGCAACCAGGCCGTGGCTACCCTCCTTCCCTTTGACGCCTCCCCCTTTATCGGGGACCTGCGCAATCTCGAGGAGCGGGTGGATGAACCAGACGAGAACCGGGTCGGAGCGCTGGAAGCGATGGCCAAAAACAACGGGGCGATCGAGGACCGCGCTTTCGAGTATCTGGCCGGCCTGATCCAACGCGAGTCCACGTCACCGCTTCTCCGGCGCCAGGCGGCGCGGGCCGTGGGTCTTCTCAGGCCGTCCGCAGCCCGGCCCGATCAGATCCAGGCCCTCTGTTCGCTGGTCGAAAAGGGCCGCCCGATGGAAATCGCGCAATTGCTCCGGCCCTTTGAGCTTTTTCGACCGACTGCTGAGCCCACGGGCCAAGAATTTGGAAATGGACCGCCCCGAGAGGCGTGGCCGGTGGAAACTTTGGAAGGGATTGGACATCGTTTGGTTCGCTCGCTCCGCACGAGCCCGGGATTAGCTTCACTCAGACCGGAGCAATTGACAGCGCTTCTCCAGAACTTTCCAGAATCGGTCCGCCGAGACGGGGATGAGTTGCGTTCGAAGTCCGGGGAATCCGGTGGTTCGACCGAGGCCGAGCATTCCGATCTCACCCGACGCATGGCGGAGATGGAGGCCGGGAATGCTTCGAAGGGACGCAGTGTGTTTTTCAGCAACCGTGCGGCGTGTTTTCTTTGTCACCGGATTCAAGGAGAGGGAGGGACACTCGGGCCCGACCTGTCGAAAATCGGTGCCATCCGCGGGCGCCGGGATCTGCTCGAGGCAATTCTTTATCCCAGTTCGACGCTCGTGAACGGTTACGAGAGCTACGCCATCGAGATGACGGACGGGGAGTCCTTCTCGGGGTTGATCCACCGCGAGAACCGTGATGCCATCTACTTAAAAAATGCCGATCAGCGGGAGGTACGCATCCGAAGGGACCAGATTCGCGGAATGCGTATGAGCCCTATATCGACAATGCCTGATGGACTTCTTGAGAGCCTGGGCAAGCGCGAACTAGCCGATCTCGTGGAATTCCTGGCGCATTGCCTCTGATCCGTTCCCATGGAACGGCCAGACTCAGTCAATTGAACTGTATCCCGGAATATGAAATGCACTGCCTTCCACGGCCCGGCGGCCTCCCGATCCTGAAACTCAGGCATTGCCTCCGGCCATCGCTCGTGCGAGAGGGAACAGGACGGCATTCTCCAGATGGATATGTCGATGCAGATCCTCCTCCAAATCGCGCAGCCCTGCGAACAGCGCACGGTAGGTGTTACAGGCGTCCGGCGGCGGCTGGAACCCATGACTCACCTCCCGCAATCGCGCGAGTGCCGCGCCCGCCTCCTCGTGCTCGCGCAGCCTACAGGAGATCGGGCCATCCACCACAACCGGGCCGCACTGGCCCCGGCTCATCGCGACAATTGCCGGAAAAAGAATCTGCTCCTCTTCCATCAGGTGCTTCGTCAACTCCTCCTCCAAACCACAGAAGATGCGGAACAACTCCACCAACGATGGCGTGTGGCCTCCATGCACTAGGGCCACCCTCTCGGACATGGCGTGAAGCCGGGGTAATTCACGCCGTAGGAACTGATGATGGATCTGGATGATGTAGTTGGCCAGTTCGTGCGTCGGCAAATCGGCGGGGTTTTGCTCGGGAGCGGACTTGTCGGCCAACTCAGCTTCGAGTTGTTCTACTACGGAGTCGTGGGCAATAGCTTTGCGTTCGCAGGCTTCGCGCAAGGTGCGTGCGCCCTGGCAGCAGAAGTCGATGTTGAAAGATTGAAAAACTCGAGACCGTCCGGGTCGCTCGGCGACAAGCTCGCCGACGGTGCGATCGAGGAGCGGAGTTCCAGGAAGTGAGAAGACGTTTGGTTTATGGGTCATGGCTATGAGAGTTGGCGCAGGCATTTTGCCCGTGGATCCAGTTGGGATGAGAGAGTCATCAGTATCCAATTCGCCTCAACGATGCCGGGATTGAGTGCCAGACGATTTGACCCGGATCAAGCATTGGTAATGCCCGACCGTTCGATCTGTCGGAAACTTCAGACCTCAATATGTGCGGGGTAAACTGGGAAAAACATTGGAGGGTTCCATTCCTTCGAATTGCCGCTTCTCTCGTGCCATTTCCCGCGATTGAAGGCGAGGCAACCAAGTGTTTGCGTCGATTTGGAAGGATTTGGAAAACGCACTCATTGCCGCGATTCACCCCTGAAAGTCTGAGGTCTGAACTTCAACTTCCTTTGCCTCACCTCATTCTTTAACCATACCCGCCCGCCCCGCTCAAGTAATGTTCCCAATTATTTGTCTGTCCCCGGGAGTTGCCCGGGAGTTGTACTCGGTGGGACGTCGACGGCCCACCAAGGCGTCAACCTCCGTTTCTCATCGTTTTCCCAGCGTTCCTTATTGCTCCAATCCATCGCCAAGATCTATCGTATAGGGACGATCAGAAACCAAAATCTTATCAGTAACACAGTCGGATTGGCGAAATGGTTCACTTCGGCCACTCGCCGTTCACGAAGTCGCGCGGCTGGAGCTTCGCCGGGTCAATCACCGCGTGTTTCACGCGCTGGCGCTTCCAGGTGTAGGTGATGTGCACAAGGCCGTCCTTGGTCTGGATGATCGCGGGATAACTGTATTCACCAGGCTCACTTTCGAGGACGAGCGTGGCCTGCCAGGTCTGCGCGTCCCGTGAGACGGCGACATTGAGCGGGGTGCGTTTGCCGCCCCATTTGCCGGGCGTGCCGCCGATGTGATTGTAGACGATAAGATGGCGGCCGTCCTTGAGCGTCACGGCATCGGTGCCGGAATTGTTGTTGGGCAATGTACCGAGCGTCATCTCGCCCCAAGTTTTGCCGCCGTCGTCGGAACGGATTTCGAACACGCGGTCCTGTCGCGAACGACCAAGCGCAAGCAGCTTGTCGCCGCCAAGAAACAGGATGCTAGGCTGGATGGCTTGAATCTTCACGCCGTCGTTCACCGGGCCGATGAGTTGCCACGTTTTGCCGAGGTCGCTGCTGCGCTCGAAATGCACGCTCCACTTGCTGGGCTTCTCGTGCGTCTCGTTGCTGGTGGGGCAAAGGATGTCGCCATTCGCGAGTTGCACGGGCTTGTTCTTGATGGGGCCGAGGATGCCCTCGGGCAGGCGACGCGGTTGTTCCCAGGTCTTGCCGCCGTCGGTGCTGGTCGTGAGCACGCCCCACCATTGCTCGGGGTTTGGGCCGTCCTTGTAGAACAGCATCAACGGGCCGTCCTTCGGCTGGAAGAGGACCGGGTTCCACGTCGGGTGGCGCACCTCGGTGCCGTCCGCCTTGCGATACTGGACGCCGTTGGCGACTTCGACGCTGGGCGTCCATTTGCCATCCACGAGGCGCGCGACCCAAATGCCGACGTCGGGATGCTTCTCACGTGTGCCGCCGAACCACGCGGCAACGAGGTCGCCGCGTGACGTCTCGACAATGGTCGAGGCGTGGATTTGCGGATACGGACCGCTCTCGTAGATGAACTCAGACTTGAGGAGCGCGGCGTCCGCCGCGAAGGCCAAAGGACCAAGGCTAAAGATTAAGGAAAGGAGCAAGGCCAAAGCCCCAAGGGAGGGGCCAGCACATCGTGCGCGTTGGCGCGTCCCGAAGGAACGCACGTGGGTAGCCACGGGTGAATCTGCGCCAGCAGATGAACCCGAGGTGAACGTGCCGACTAGTACGCGCCCCGCGAGGGGCGCAGAAGAAAGGCAGTACGACAATCGGGCGCGAAATTCCGTCCGCCCCGCCGGGGCGGTGAATTCATTTTGCGTTGTGACCACGGGTTGCGTCCCGCAAGCGGGGCTCCACCCGTGGCTACCCTCGTCGGCTCCTGCCGAGTCGAAGGCTGTGGCGAATGTGGCTTTGAGTTTTTTCATTGGTGCTTTCCTTGTGCTTTGTGCCTTGAGTCTGTCCTAAAGTCCTGAACACGGCTGTGTCGTCCTCGACCAGCCGCAGCAGTCATCAGAGGTTTGGCTGAACACCAATGGACACGAATCAGACCCCATCCGCAGCGTGGGCTGGTGACGTCGGTCTTTATTCGTGTGGGTTCGTGTCCATTCGTGGTTGAACGGTTCCTGGGCAGAGCGTCGGATCTCAGTGCCGTGGCGCCGTCACGCAGTTCGACCGTGAGCCAGGCCCGGGCGTAGGCCCACCATTGCTTGGCCGTCGGTAAAGCGATGCCAAGGGCCGTGGCCGCTTCGTCGAAATTCATGCCGACGAAGTATCGCAGCTTCACGAGTTCGGCCTTGCGTGGATCGAGGGCGGCGAATTTCTCCAGCGCCTGATTCACCGCAAGCAACTGATCGCCCTCGGCTAGCGGAGCAGGAATCTCGATTTCATCAAGGTCAACTCTCTCGATACCCGCGCCCCGTTTCGCGGCGATCCTTCGCCGAGCACTTTCGATGAGGATACGGCGCATCGCCTCGGCTGCCGCACCGAAGAAGTGGGTGCGACTTTGGAACGTCGGCGCGTCACTCCCCCCAAGTCGCAACCAAGCCTGGTGGACGAGGCCGGTGGGCTGGAGAGTGTGACCAGCGGCTTCATTAGCCATCTGTTGTGCAGGGAGTTTGCGCAACTCCGCGTAGACCAGGGGCAGCCCAAGTGCTTGTGAGGGATAGGAAGAGGATGTGTGCGCCAAGTGCGTTGATGAAAGAAATCCGATTTTTCACAGCCCTCTCGACTGTGACAGTCCGGAAGCGTTGGAACAAGTGAAACTTGTCACTGTGAAACTTGTCACTGCATTTTCAGCACGCTTTGACTCAAATTAAAAGACACCGGAGGGGATAAACTGCTTGGGACTGAAAACCCATCCGCATCCCGCACATCTTGAACTTGGCGGTGGAGCACGGCTGTGGGGGGCAGCGCCAGCAGCGCTCCGGGGATACAGCCCAGTTCCACCGACAACTTGCGGGCGCACCCCAGCCATGGCGGGGGATAAGAACCCGCTTGCGCGCCTCGACAGTGCGGTTAGTTTTGACTCCAATGTGTTACACTCGTTCCCTATGTCGCCTGGTTGCCGCCTTGATCAGCCTTGCGTGGAGCTTTCAAATTGTGGGCGCCGCAGAAGCTCGTCTGCTTCGTTTTCCCGCCATCCACGGAGATCAACTGGTCTTCGGCTACGCCGGTGATCTCCACACCGTTTCCGCCAGCGGCGGGCTCGCACGGCGCTTGACGAGCGACGAGCGCGGCTACGAGATGTTCCCGCGGTTCTCGCCCGACGGGAAATCCATCGCGTTCACCGGCCAATACGATGGCAACACGGAGGTCTATCTCATGGCCACCGAGGGAGGTCCGCCGAAGCGGCTGACTTTTACAGCGACGTTGGATCGAGACGACGTTTCTGATCGCATGGGTCCGAACAATATCGTTCTGACCTGGCGAGACAACGAGACCGTTCTCTACCGTTCGCGCCGCGCGCAATGGAACCCGTTCAAAGGCGAGTTGACGCTCGCCAAAGTGGGAGGGGGCATTCCGGAAACGCTGCCTTTGCCCCGTGGCGGTTGGGCCAGCTTTTCGCCAGATGGCAAACAACTGGCTTACAACCGCGTGTTTCGCGAGTTCCGAACCTGGAAGCGCTATCGTGGCGGTCAGGCGGACGAAATCTGGCTCTATGACTTCTCCTCGAAACAGACCACGAAGCTCACCGACAACGCTGCCCAAGACATGTTCCCGATGTGGCGCCGAGACAAGATCTATTTCGTTTCCGAGCGCGACGCCAACCGGCAGGCAAATCTGTTCGAATTAGATCTTAAATCCAAGAAAACACGCCAACTCACAGCCTTCACGGAATTCGCCGTCAAGTTTCCGTCTCTCGGCGACAAGGCCATCGTGTTCGAAAACGGCGGCTTTATCTACCGATTTGACTTCTCCACCGAAAAGGCTGTGAAAGTGCCCATTGAAATTCGAGAGGACTTCGCCATTGGCCGCGGTGGACATAAGGACGTGAGCAAGGAGAGCACGTCGTTTGACGTCGCTCCCGACGGCAGCCGCGGTGTCATCGGCGCGCGCGGAGAAGTTTTCAGCGTTCCGGCGAAACATGGCCCGACCCGTAATCTCACCCAAACTCCTGGCGTGCACGAGCGCGACGCCGCCTGGTCGCCCGACGGCAAATGGATCGCGATTGTCAGCGACCAAAGCGGCGAAGACGAAATTTGGATTCGCGCGCAGGATGGCTCCGGCGAGGCAAAACAGATCACCACCGGGGCGGACACCTACAAGTATGACCCGGTTTGGTCCCCTGACTCGAGGCGGCTTGCTTGGACCGACAAGAAAAACCGGCTCCAAATCGTCGACGTTGAATCCAAAGCCGTGTCGCTTGTAAGCCAGTCGGAGGCCTTTGAAATACGAGATTTTGCCTGGGCTCCGGACAGCCAGTGGATCGCCTTCACCAAGCCCGAGGCGCGCCGCTTCGGAAACATCTACCTTCACAGCCTCGAATCGAAGAATTCGATCCAAGTCTCGGATGGATGGTTCGAAGTCAAGGCGCCGGAATTCAGCAGCGATGGAAAATACCTCTTTTTCGTTTCCGAACGCAGCTTCACCCCAACTTACAGCGAGACGGAGTGGAACCATGCCTATGTGGATATGGAACGTCTCTATCTAGTGACTCTGTCGAAAGACACAAAGTCACCCTTCGCGCCAAAATCCGATGAAGTGAAGATCAAGGAAGAAAAGAAAAGCGGGCAGCCCAAGGACGAGCCGCCCGATGTCAAAACAGCGGATGAAACCGCTAAAAAAGACGATTCGAAGCCCGAGGAACTGAAAGATGCAAAAAAGGAATCCGAGCAGAAAGAAGCTAAGAAAGTCGTCGTGAAAGTGGACGCGGAGGGGCTGCAGCAGCGCATCACCGTGCTCCCGCCTGCCGCCTCCAAGTATGGCGCGCTGACTTCGGCGGGCGATAAGCTCTATTATCTGAAGAAGGGAAAATTGCACCTGTTTGATCTGGAGAAGGAGAAGGAAACCGAGATTGGCGAGATCGCGGGCTATCGTGTTTCCGCCGACAGAAAGAA